>CAZYYL010000030.1:5725-10200 GCA_964651425.1 uncultured Microbacteriaceae bacterium
ACGTCTGACGCCACCACATCGGCAACGCGCTCAACCACGATCGGGGACAGGATGTTCTGCACGCGGTCCGCAATTCCATCAGGGTCCGCGAACAACTCGAAGCTGTGCACGCGCAAGTAGTGCCACCCGAGCTGGCGCAAGGCGGCCGGGCGAAGCCGCAGGGCCTCGCGCAGAGTGCCGGTCGAGAGCACCGCATCCGTGTCGATGGCGACGGCCTTGCCGTCAATCGTTGCGGCCAGCGGGATAACCCCGGCGTGGTTGAGCGAAACGCGAATGCCTCGACGCTCGAGTCGGCGCGCAAGGTCAACGAGCATCGGTTCGACGTCGCCCTCAACCGTGCGCTCGCCAAGAACGTGACCCTGCGCTTCGGTCAGCACGTCGACGAGTGCGAGCGTTCCATGGCTCAGGCGCGACGCGTCAATCTCGTTCGGCGCAAAGCACGCCACGATCTCGAGTGACCGACGCGCACGCGTCAGCGCAACGGCAAGAATTCGCTCGCCACCAGGTTGTGACAGCGAACCGAAATCGCTGAGCAGTCGACCGTGCGGGGTGCGTCCGTAACCGATGGAGAAGATCACGCGGTCACGACTTTGGGCAACCGACTGCTCGAGGGTCATGACAATGAACGGCTCGGCGCGGTCAGCGAGGATGAACTCCGCCACGTCTTGGCGTCGGGCGAACGCCGACAGCACGGCAGCCTCGACGCGAGCCGCGTGACGCGCACTCGCAGTGACCACCATCAACGATTCACTCGGGCGTGCGGTGGCGTGCGCGAGCACGAGTTCGACAACGGCCTCGACTTCGGCATCCGTGCTCTCAACCAAACCACTCACTGGGTCGGGCGTAGCCGTTCCGTTTTTTACAACGTGCAGGCGCAGGCTAGGACTACCGAGGAACGTTCCGGCCCACGGGTAGGCCTGAATCTTGCCGCTGTAAAAACGGCGGTTGATCACACCCGAGAGGTCTTCGCCGGCAGAGCGGTAACTGCGCGACAGGGTGTGCATCGGCAGGATGCTCGCGAACTGCGCAAACGCCGACTGCGAGTGACGCATCTCAAGCACCTGCTCATCCGAGGCAGTCGTCAGCGACTCATCGTGCATCGCAAGTTCGAACGGTGCGGGCGTGTCCAGAACGGGGTCACCGAACACTGCGATTGCGTTGGCGCGACGAATCGCTCCGGCGTTCTCGGCGACACTCGTCGCACTCGCGTCGAGCAGGATGACCGTGTCGAACTGCGCCGACTCGGGAATCTGGTGAACCTCGTACGGCGAGCACACCCACATCGGCGCAATCGCCTTGGTCAAGTGCGGTGCAGCGCGGAACACATCGGCCGCCGAGGCCGAGTCGTGACGCAACACATCGCGCAAGTTGTGCGCTTCGTCGGCACGGTCAACGAGCCCGATCTTCCAGAGTTCTGCGAGCTTGGCCGAGAGCAGTTGCGGGTTCGCGCCTGCGTGCGTTTCGTCGACGAGACGGAAGTCTGCCTCGAGGCGGTCGAGAATCTCGATGTTCGCGTTGAGCAACGCCTTCTTTTCGCGCAGCATGCCCTCAAGCACCGATTGCCACCAAGCGAGCTCGAGTTCGTTTTCAACCTGAGTCTCGGCAACGTGACGTTCCGCGAGGTCGACGAGCAGCGCATCCAGTTGCAGATCACGGAGGTCGTTCACGATAGCCGAGCGTTCTTGGAGGTTCGAGAGCACCTCAGACTCGGCAGCGAGTCCGGCGAGCGTCTCGGTCAGTTCGTCGATGGACAGTTCGGTCAGCGACCGTGGCGTGCCGGCGCGACCGAGAGGTCCGTCGAGTTTCGCAAGGTCTTCGAGTAGTGCCTGCGTCGATGCCTGCAAGTCTCCGACACCAATCGGCACCTCGGGCACCGCACCGGCGGCGGCGTAGCGTTGCCAAATTTCACGCTGGTACTGGATGCGCGTCAACGCGGCATGCATGTCGCCCACGTGCGCACCCGGGCGCACATACTCCTGCGCAAGCTTCTTTAGGCGACGACGGTCTCCACCGCTCATGCCGCCCTTTCGACCCTCGTGCGCCGTGATGAGTTCAGTCAGCGAACGGTCATAGACCGACGGCGTGAACTTGTCGAGCGTCTCGCGAATGTCGATGACCATGCGGATGTACGTCCACAGTTCGCCGAGCGACTCGAACGGGCGCAGGCGCGTGCTCGAGAACACCGTCTCGGCGCGTTCGAGAACGCGGGGCAACTCGACGTTGTTGAGTCGGCGAGCGAGTTCGTGGGCGACGGTCGCCTGTTGCGCATCCTCGAATGCCACACCAACCCAGGGCGAATCGGCTGCACTGAAGCGGAACTCTCCGAGGCGCGCAGCGCGCACAAGCTGATTCGCTGCGAGCGGGCGCGAGTTCGCGAGGGCCTCGATGGAAGCGCGCGGAAGTCGCGCGGATGTCGACGGTGGCACGGGAAGAAGACTCAGACGCGAAAGCTCGGTCAGCGCATCCAGCACGGATACCCCGAGCACAGAATCGCGTTCGGCAAGCGCCGCCCGGTAGTCCAACAGCACGTTGCGCAATCGCACGAGTGCGTCGTCGACCTCGGTCACGTCCGGGCGAAGCGCTCGCTCGTTGCGCAGAATCGCTTCGATCAGGTCTCGGCGTGCCGAAAGGACCGACACGGCGAGCCCGCCCAAACCAACTTCAGCGAGGCGGTGGCGAATGGCGTCAAGGCTCGAGCGACGGGCGCTCACGATGAGCGCTCGCTTGTTCGAGTTTGCGAGAGCACCAATCGCGTTGACGACGGTCTGTGTCACACCGGTACCCGGCAGGGTGCGCACCACGATGCTGTTTCCGGCGGCGATGTGGGCGACGACCTTCTCTTGTTCGGAGTCAGCATCCAGAAGCAATGTGTCAGTGGATGTCGGGCGCTCGTCCTGCGAAACCAGCGAGACGTCGACCGTTCCGCGAGTGAGTCGGTCACGTGCGGTCGCGTTGCCAGCAAGCACATCAAGCAGGGGTGCCGTCAGGTCGTACGCGTCGTCGGCCATCGCCTCAGCGACGTCGGCGAAGATCGACGCGACAATGCGCGGCGAAATCTCGAAGTCTTTGACGTGACGAGTGAGGTCGTTCAGTCGGTCAATAATCGGCTGCGGTTCAAACGCGCCATTCGCGTTCGCAAGCGCAACGAACGCGTGCGGGTCGAGCGACACCTGGAATTGACGCTCGAGCGCACGGGCGAGCAAGGGGTTCAAGAACTGCGTGCCAACAAGCTTGAGTTCGAAATCTTTGCCGTACTGACGAAGTTGCATGCGCTGCAACAAGATCGGAGCAGTGTGCACGCGGCCACGGAAAGTCCAGTGTGCGAGCCCGATGCCGAGTGCGACGGCGTCGATGCCACGCATCGCGCGGAGTTCGGTGTTCTTGGCGACGACGGCGGCGGCGGCGGTACGGGCTTGACGCAGTGCCGCATCCTCGCGAATAAGGTGCGACAGGAGTGTGGGCTGACCGAGGATGAGTTTGGGCAATCCGCCCGGGTGAGTCTGGCTCAGATCGATGCGCGTGCGAGGCGAGTCGTCGAAGTGCAGAAGAGGTGACGGTCCGCCGAGTCGTTCGATTTCGCGGCGCCACGCATCCCACATCGGTTGTGCGATGTTCACCGAGCCGAGCGACGAGTCGATAACCGAGACTTCGGATGCGCGGTCGACAGGTCCCGAGTCGAGCTTGAAGTCGCCCGTCGCGAACACGGGGGTCAGCGATTCCTCGAGAGGAACACCGCCGGACCCGGTCTTATCCTTACCCCACACACCGTCACCCTATGTGTGCACAGGGGTTAATCCGCGGATTGACGGGCGGTTTTGGGGAATGCGCGTCTAGATGGTGCCCGCATGCAACCCGGCGAGAACCTGCTGAGCACGCTCCCGCAACTCAGGCAGGTCACTCAACCGATTCAACCCATTCACCTGCTGTGCCATGCGGTGACTGCGCGCGAACGTCTCGCGGTGACGATCGAGGAAGTCCCAGTACAGGGTCGTGAACGGGCAGGCATCGTCGCCGATGCGTTTCTTGGGGTCGTACGCGCATCCTTTGCAGAATTGCGTCATGCGACTGAGGTACGCACCACCGGCCGCATATGGCTTGGTCATCAGCACACCCGCGTCGGCGTGAACGCCCATGCCGATGATGTTGGGAACCATGACCCACTCGGATGCGTCGACGAAGTTTTCGCGCATCCAATCGAGAAATTCCTGCGGGTTGGTACCCGTGACAAGCGCAAGATTGCTCAACACCATGAGTCGCGGGATGTGGTGCACCCACGCTCGCTTCTCGATGTCGGCGACGACCCCGCTCACGCACGCCATCTTGGTCGCGGACGAATCGGAGAACACGGGCGGCAGCGGGCGGTCGGCACCGAGGCCGTTGAGGTTGCGGTAGTCCTCACCGAGATACCAATACATTCCGTTGATGTATTCGCGCCAGCCGATTACTTGGCGGATGAATGCCTCCACCGATTCGAT
>CAZYYL010000031.1:0-9950 GCA_964651425.1 uncultured Microbacteriaceae bacterium
CTCCCACCCGAGGACCGTCAGAACAGGCGCCGTGTCGAGTAGTGCTTCGCAGCGCTAGCGGCGTGTGGCTCGCCGAGCGAGGTTTTCGTAAACCTCTCCAACCGAGAACCCGGCGGCCTCAATCGCAAGTGGGGCACTCGATGTCTCGGTGAGGCCTGGCAGCGTGTTGGCTTCGAGGAAGAACGCCGCTCCTGCCTCGTCCACGATCAGGTCAATTCGACTCATGAAGTCCAGCCCCAAAGCGGCGTGGGCGGCGAGGGCAGCATCACTTGCCGACTTCTGCACGTCGTCACTCAGTCGCGCGGGAGCAAAAAAGGTCGTCTCCCCGGCGGTGTATCGGGCCGCGAACGAATAGGTACCATCTAGCGGCACGATTTCCACGAGCGGCAAACACACCGGGCCATCACCGGTGTCGATCACCGTTGCGGACACTTCTTTTCCCGAAATGAAAGACTCGACGACGGCGACATCGTGATACGTGAATGCGTCCACCATGGCACGCGGGAGGCCCTCGGGGTCAGACACGATTGTCACGCCTTGCGCGGAACCGCCCTGAGAGGGCTTGACGACGAGACGCGTGCCCAATGAACGTGAGACGAGCCGCAGCACATTTGATGCACCAAGTTCGCGGAACGCCTCACGGGTGACGGTAAGGGAATCGGCGGTAGCGACACCGGATTGCTTGACGATGGATTTGGCACCGGGCTTCGACCATGCAAGGCGTGCGGCCGACGGAGATGAGCCGACATAGGCAACTCCGTGTGCCGCGAGAAGTCCGAGAAGAGCACCGTCTTCGCCGCTGGATCCGTGCAACGCGGGCCACACGACGTCGGGGGCAAGCTCGTCAAGCCGATTGAAGAGATCCGCATCAGGTTCGAGAATTGTGACGGTGTGACCGCGTTCGGCGAGTGCGTCGGAGACGCGACGGCCGGTGCGCAGCGAGATTTCGCGTTCGTGGGAAATTCCTCCGGAGAGCACGGCGATGTTGAGTGACGACATAGAACTTCCCTAGCTGAGGTTAGGTGGAGGAGCCACACCGGATTCGGGTGCATCCGTCGAATTCAAACGACCTGTCCCTGCAAACGTTTCCAAAAGGTCGCGCTCGCCCGCGACGACGGTTGCAAGACGACGAATACCGAGTCGGATTGAATCAGGCGTTGGATAGCAGAATGACAGTCGCATGTTCGCGCGACCCGTTCCATCGGCAAAGAATGCAGTACCAGGTGTGTATGCGACGAGCTCTGTGACTGCGCGCGGCAACATCGCCTTTGAATCCAATCCGTCGGGGAGCGAGACCCAAATGTAGAACCCGCCGTTGGGCACGTTCCACGAGAGGTCGGGCAGGTTCTCTTCAAGGGCCTCGAGCATCGCATCCCGCCGCTCACGATAGACGCCGCGGAACTCGTTGATCTGGGCTTTCCAGTCGGCAACCGAGAGATACTCCGAAATGACCAGTTGGCTAAAAGAGCTGGGGCACAGGATGGCCGCTTCAGCGACAAGTACGAGCTTCTCGCGAATTGCGTGCGGCGCGAGAGCCCAACCGACGCGAAAGCCGGGAGCCAAGGTCTTCGAAAAACTGCCCAGATAGATGACACCGTCGGGGCTCAGCGAACGAAGAGCGGGGGGCACGGGCTGATCGAAGTGCAGCAGGCCATACGGATTGTCTTCGAGAATCAGGATGCCCGCTTCAGCGCAAATGCGAACAACCTCCGGTCGACGTTCCGCACTGAGCGTGACTCCCGCCGGGTTGTGGAAGTTCGGAATCGTGTAGAGGAACTTGATCGTGCGACCCTCGGCGCGAAGTCGACGGATGCCCTCCTCCAGCGCCTCGGGGACAAGCCCATCGGCATCGGTCTCGAGGTGAACCACCTGCGCCTGGTACGAACGGAACACACCAATGGCGCCGACGTAACTCGGAGCCTCGGCGAGAATCACGTCGCCCGGATCGATGAAGAGTTTCGTGACCAGATCGAGCGCTTGCTGGCTCCCCGTTGTGATGACAACGTCGTCAGCACTTGCCGAAATGCCTTCGAGGGCCATGACGTCGAGGATCTGCTCGCGCAATGCGGGCAGGCCCTGTCCGGAACCGTACTGGAGGGCGGTTGGCCCTGATTCGCGCATCACGCGGTTGAGGGCATCCGTCACAAGATCATCGGGCAGCGCGCGAACATAGGGCATGCCTCCCGCGAGAGACACCACTTCGGGACGAGACGCAACGGCGAATAGCGCACGCACTTCGGAAGCGCTCAGACCACTCGCGCGCTCGGCGTAGTGACGGAACCACGGGTCGAGATTAATCGCCTCGGAGTTCGGGGTACCGCTGGTCATGACCTAATCGTAGAGGTCATGCGTGACGCGTAAACGCGGGAATTAGCCGATGAACGCTGCGAGGTCGTGTTCGAGCGCGGGCTTCGGCTTGGCGCCAACAATCGACTTCACGGGCTCGCCGTTCTGGAAGACGATCATCGCCGGGATGGACGTGATCTTGTACGCCATCGCGGTCTGTGGGTTCTCATCTACGTTCAGCTTGACGATGTCGAGCTTCTCACCGTTCTCAGCAAGAATCTGGTCGAGGACCGGCCCGACGGCACGGCACGGGCCACACCATTCCGCCCAGAAATCCACGAGCACGGGCTTGGTGCTCTTCAGAACCTCGGCGTCGAAGGTTGCGTCGCTGACGCTACGTGCTGCAGACATGATGTGCTCCTTGAATTCGGGATGACGGGTTGGTGAGGGCTAGTTGTGAGAAGCGGGCAGTCCCGAGAGGAAGTGCTCGGCGTCGAGCGCGGCAACCGTGCCGCTGCCGGCCGCAGTGATCGCTTGACGATACGTGGGGTCGATAACGTCACCGGCGGCGAAAACGCCGGACACGTTGGTCTTGCTCGAGCGCCCCGAGACGGCGATTGTCCCTTCCGGAGTGAGATCCAGCTGACCGTGAACGAGATGCGTGCGCGGGTCGTTACCGATCGCGATGAACAAGCCGTCGAGGTCGAGGTGACGTTCGGCACCAGACACCGTGTCGGTGAGGGTGACGCCTGTCAGGGCATCCTCACCGGTAATCCCCGTGACGGCGCTGTTCCACAGGAACTCGATCTTCGGGTTACCCATCGCGCGGTCTTGCATGATTTTCGATGCGCGAAGGGAGTCTTTGCGGTGAATGACGTACACCTTCTCGGCGAATTTCGTCAGGAAGTTTGCCTCTTCCATTGCCGAGTCACCGCCGCCGACGACGGCAATCGTTTTCTGGCGGAAGAAGAATCCGTCGCAGGTGGCACACCACGAAACGCCGTGGCCTGAGAGACGGTCTTCGTCGGGCAGGCCGAGCTTGCGATAGGCCGAGCCAGTGGCAAAAATCACCGCCGGAGCTTCGAAGTCACCATGTGAACCGGTGGAAACCTTCTTCACCGCACCGCTGAAGTCAACGCTCGTCACGTCGTCAAGCAGAACCTCGGTGCCGAACTTCACGGCCTGATCGCGCATCTTGTCCATGAGCTCAGGGCCCATGATGCCTTCGGGGAAGCCGGGAAAGTTCTCGACCTCGGTCGTATTCATTAATTCGCCACCGGCTTCAACCGAACTCGCGATGAGCAGAGGCGCGAAGTTTGCACGCGCTGCGTAAATCGCGGCCGTGTATCCGGCGGGACCGGAACCGATGATGATGAGCTGGCGCAAAAGAAACTCCTGAACGACGGTCGCGCGATAATCGCGACTACTTCTCGCAACGAAGTCTACTTGTCACGTATTCCCTCAGCGGCTGCGCGCGCCGGGCAACAGGTCCCGGAGTTCCGGTGTGCGCAGTGCAGCAAGGGCGCCGACGAAGCTAGCCGTGACGGCGCATCCAATGACCGTCGTTGAAAGGATTCCCGCACCCACGTTCATCACCGCGAAACCGCCCTCGCGGAACGAGCCGAGCAGCCCGGCCACAAGCAAGCCCATAAGCAGCGCGGCCGCACCTGCCAGGGCGCCGCGGGCGAGCGTCAGAACTAGTGGACCCCAGGCCAGCGCAGGTAGGCGGCGTCGAACGAGTACGAGCGCGAGCCCGGTCTGAAGTATTCCGACGATGCTGAGGGTTGTCGCCACGCCCACAGCGAGGATTTCGCGCGGCAGAAACGCGCAACCAAGAACGAGACCAGAAAACAGGATCGCCTGAAAGAGCGTGATGAGAAAGGGCGTGCGCCCGTCGCCGAGGGCGTAAAACACGCGTTGGATCAGGAACAACACGCTGAACGCGGGTAGCCCTAGAACCGTTGCGATGATTACCCACCCGAGTTGCGACGTGCCCACATACGACGAAGCAAACAGCGTTGAGAACGGGAATGCCGAGCAGGCTAACGCCACGGCGGCCCAGGTCATGAAAAGCAAAATGCGGCGGATTGATTCATCCGTATCCGCGGCAACGTCGTCGAGTCGCGAGGCCGACGCATGCGCGCTCATTCGTGTGAAGTACGCCGTCGCGAGCGAGACCGTGATTACGGAGTGGGGCAACATGAAAACGAGCCACGCTGTCTGCAGCGCAAAGACGGAAGCACCCACACCGGATGCCAGCGCCGACACATTCGTCTCGACAAGCCCAGCGACCTGAGTGAGAACGAGCATCCCGAACGTCCACGACGCCATGCGGCCTGTATCGCGAAGGCCCACACCCCGCCAGCGGAAGTCCGGACGGAACGACAAGCCCACGCGCTTCCAAAAGAAGAACAAAAGCACGGCCTGCGTCGCGACACCGAGGGTGGAAGTACCGGCAAGGAGCCAGATCATGGTCGGGGTCCAGTCGGTGACGAGTCGCACGCCGTTCGCATCGGCGCCGAACAACGCGATGAACGTAACGAGACCGCCCAGTGCGACGACGTTGTTGGCAACGGGAGCCCATGTGAATGGACCGAACACGTTTCGTCCGTTGAGAATCTCCCCGAGCAACGCGTACAGACCGTAAAAGAAGATTTGCGGAAGACAGATATAGGCGAAAGCCGTGGCCAGTGCGAGCTGCGAGCTCGACCATCCTGCTGCGTAAATGTGAACGAGAATCGGCGCAAGGATCGTCGCGACCAGCGCGGTGACAAGTAGCAACGACAGTGCCGCGGTGACCAACTTATTGACATAGGCGCGACCGCCGTCGTTGTGCACGGCCGACCGCACGATTGCGGGAACGAGTGTCGCCGAGAAGACACCTCCCGCCACGATTGCGTAAATGTTGTTCGGCAACTGGTTGGCAACAGCAAATGCATCTGCACCAGCACTGGCCGTGACGCCGAGGGCTTGAGCAATCACAATCGCGCGCACAAACCCGAACGCCCGACTGACCAGGGTTCCGCTGGCGAGAATCATGCTCGCAGATCGTAACGAACGAGCACTCACGACTCGACCCCCGGACGTTCGGCCGACCCGCGACGGCGAATCGTTCTCACAACACCTGTTGCCACAAGCCCGACAAACAGAATCGCCATGATGCCGAGACCGAAACCTTCCCAGTCAGCGCGAACGCTCACCGGCACGCGAACATTTTCGCCAAAGGGCTGACCCCCCTCGGTGGAGAGAGAAAGCACGAGGTCAACGTCGCCATTGCCCACGCGGGCCGCAACCGGAATCTTCACGGTGCCTTGCGACTCAGACGAAATCGTGACGTGCTGATCGGCGCCGACCGTGAGCCGGGGATTCGACGGCACGGCGTGCACAACGACGGTGACGTCGTAGGGCTGGCCATTGACCACCGTGATGGGGATTGAGGCCTGGCCGCCAACCATGTTGATGTTGCTGGTCTCGCCGAAGTGCACGGCGTTGATGTAGTCGTGAGTTTCGAAGCCCACTCGCGTCAGCGCGTTCGACCAGTCCGCCGCGGGGTTGGTCCAGGCGACACTGAGGGCTGGTGACACGAGGCGGGCCGCGTCGGCGAGCGGCCGAGCGGTGTCCATCGCCGCAGTTGCATAACTTTCTAGCTGCGCGTAGTTGGCGCGAACCATAGTCCCGCCTTGAATTCGCTCGCTTGATTCAGGGGTCTCTGTGAGCACAACGGGGCGCGACGGATACTCGCGCGAGCTGAGCAGCGACATCTGTTGAGCCCACGGCAGTGATGCCAAAAAGCTCAGGGTCTGGGCCGTGCGATATGGGCGCGTACCCATCAAGTTGCGTGAAAAACCGCCGTTGATGTGACCTCCGCCATTGCTCGCGATGACCGCGAGGTAGGCGGCGGCCTCGTTACTCGCCGCCCCCCATTCCTCGTCGGAGGTTGCCGACTCAGCGGCACGAATCGCACGTGTGAAGTTGTCATCCAGAACGGTGGCGTCGAACGACGGAGAACCCGGTGACCCGACGGCCACGCTTGCGTGCGGCGAACCATCACTCGGAAGGTTCCCCGAACCGGCAATCAGTGTGGGAAGTGGGGCCGACGAAGTGGCCGCCGTTATCGAGGCGTTCGTCAGCGTATCGGGCTCTGCCCACAACACATTCGACAATGTGGGAGACCACCAGGAGGCGGTCGACTGTGCGGCTTGGCCGAACACCTCGTCGTCGCTCAGGTGGAGCACAGAAGCAAAACCGACCTGCCCTTCGAGGGCAAAGTCCGCGTCGGCATACTGGAGCCAGAAGCTGTCCCCCTGTAGAGCCAGGAGATGGGCTACCCAGTCGACAGCACCTTTCGGCGCGGAGGAACCACGGCGATACACAGACGCAACAATCCGCGGATCAACCGCGACGGCTGAAGCCGTCGCTGCCGCAGACAATTGCGAATCGAGAAAGCCGCCGGGTTTGGTGAGCGCGGCAAGTTCCGCCGCGGTCAGAACCGAACTCGACGTTGCGGGCGCCACCAAAGGAACAATTGTCGCGAACTTGGCTACCGCGGGAACCTCCGTCGGGGCCCACACCACCGAAGTGCGCGCCGTGGTTACCGTGACTTCCGGACTGTCAGCTTCGACGTCGATGCCAACGACACCCCACGAGGAGCCGGCGATGTCAGGGCTCAGCGCGAGATCAGTCGAGAAAGTCGAGGTTGCGCCGGGTTCGACGTCGCCGACATCAACGTCATCAAGAACTGGACCGCTTTCGACGCGAGGGTCGTTCGCGTACCACGCGGACACGTCCGAGGTCGAAGAGAGCACATCCGCACTCGCCATAATCGTCACGCGCACACCCGTCACGCGGTCCGCTCCTGGGTTGGTCACGCTAATGGAGAGGGGGCACGTCTGGGCGGGCGTGAGAACACATGACGCAGACGGATACGCGCGAACCGAAATCGTCGACTCGGCGTTCGCTGCCGGTGCAGAAACGAAACCGGAAAACGCCAGCGACGCGACGACAATCGCTGCAGTGAGTGCCGAACGGGCACTGCGAAAGCGACGGCGACCCATGCGCAAAGTCTAAACGCGCGATGCACCCGCTAAGCCGGTGTAAACGCAGTGCGTAGAATCGGGCGCGTGGAAAACGCGGCGCAGGCACTGAAGACGCTTGAGGCAATCGCGCAGACCACTCCCGTTGCGCGACTGGCACGCGCATTTGTGTCGGCCGGGTATGACATCGCTCTCGTTGGCGGACCGGTACGCGACGCATTCCTAGGGCGACCGGTAAATGACCTGGACTTCACGACCAACGCGAAGCCGGATTCGATCCTGGACCTCGTGCGTCCCCTTGCGGATGCCCATTGGGAGACCGGCCGGGAGTTTGGCACGATTGGCGCGCGGATTGACGGCGAGAACGTCGAAATCACGACGTACCGAGCCGATATTTATGACGGAGTTACGCGAAAACCTGAGGTGACCTTCGGCGAGTCCCTCGAGGACGATCTGGTGCGCCGCGACTTCACGGTGAACTCGATGGCGTTGTCATTGGAGCCAATCAAGCTGGTGGACCCCTTTGGGGGCATCGAAGACCTGATGGCACGGCGCCTGCGCACGCCACGCGATGCCGCGTCGTGTTTTCGGGAAGATCCACTGCGCATGATGCGCGCCGCACGTTTCGTTGCGCAACTCGGTTTCGACCTCGATGAAGAGACCGAGTGGGTCATTCACGATCTGCGCGAGGACATCGGGCGCATCTCGGCGGAGCGCATCCGTGACGAACTCATCAAGATGTTGTCTGCGCACGACCCGGTGCCGGGCATTCAGGTCATGGTGCGCACCGGACTCGCAGAAGAGTTTTTACCCGAGATCCCGGCGCTCAAGCTCGAAACGGACGAGCACCACCATCACAAGGACGTCTACGAGCACAGCTTGACCGTGCTCACACAGGCAATCGAGTGGGAGCGAATCCGTTTCGAAGGTGAACCCCCAAACATCATCTTGCGATTGGCCGCCCTACTTCACGACATAGGAAAGCCGTCCACGCGACGCTTTGAGTCTGGTGGTGCGGTGAGTTTCTATCACCATGATGTCGTCGGCGCGAAGATGGTGACCAAGCGCCTGCGCGAATTGCGATTCGACAACGACACGATTGCCGCGGTCGCGCACCTGGTCGAATTGCACCTCCGCTTCTTTGGCTACAGCGAGGGCGCATGGACTGACTCCGCTGTCCGACGTTATGTGCGGGATGCGGGTGACGAGCTTGCCCTGCTGCACATCCTTACTCGTGCCGATGTCACCACGAGAAACAAGCGCAAAGCGGAACGCTTGTCGTTTGCGTATGACGATCTCGAGCAGCGCATCGTCGAGCTTTCGGAGCGGGAAGCCCTCGGCGCGATTCGCCCGGACCTCGACGGCGAAGCGATTATGGCAACGCTGGGCCTGCCACCGGGCCCGCAGGTCGGGCGGGCGTACAAGTACTTGCTCGAACTGCGTCTGGAGGCGGGTCCACTCGGCACTGATGAGGCAAAAACGCGTCTCAAAGAATGGTGGGCGGCGCAGCCCGATTTCTCGCCCGATTCATCAAGCGTGTAACCTAGTGAAGTTGCCCGGTAGTCACACTTCGTGCCTTCCCCGAGCAGCGTATGTTCAACCCTCCTGCTGCAGACCGTCTGCAGCCGTTTAGTCCGAAGGAGGCGGGTTAGTCATGCATCAATACGAACTCATGGTCATCCTTGACCCCGAGATCGACGAGCGCACTGTCGCTCCGAGCCTCGACAAGTTCCTCAATGTTGTGCGTAACGATGGTGGATCCATCGAAAACGTTGACATCTGGGGTCGTCGTCGTCTCGCGTACGAAATCAACAAGAAGGCCGAGGGTATCTACGCCGTCGTCAACTTCACCGCCAAGCCTGACACGACGGTCGAGCTCGACCGCCAGCTCAAGCTCAGTGAGGCTGTCATGCGCACCAAGGTGCTGCGTGCCGAAGAAGCCATCGCGCAGGTTGCTGCAGCTGAGAAGCTTGCCGCATCGAAGGCTGCGCACGTTGCGAAGCTGCCAAAGGCAGCTAAGCCGGCTGAGACCGAAGAACAGGACGCCTGATCCCGATGGCCGGAGAAACCGTCATCACCGTCGTGGGTAACCTCACGAGCGACCCTGAGCTGCGTTACACGCAGAACGGACTCGCGGTGGCGAACTTCACCATCGCGTCGACTCCGCGAAACTTTGACCGGGCATCGAGCGAGTGGAAAGACGGCGAAGCCCTCTTTCTGCGCGCAAGCGTGTGGCGTGAGTTCGCGGAGCACGTAGCGGGAAGCCTGACTAAGGGTTCGCGCGTTATCGCGACCGGTCGACTGAAGCAGCGCTCATATGAGACCAAGGAAGGCGAAAAGCGTACGACCATCGAACTCGAAATCGACGAAATCGGTCCATCGCTTCGCTACGCAACGGCGCAGGTTAGCCGCGCGGCAGGTGGTTCTGGCGCAAAGGGCGCAATGCCCGCAGGCGGCGACGAGCCGTGGGGTCAACCCACTGGCGCCGGCGCAGACCCGTGGAACATGCCCGGCGTGACGGGGGCGGAATCGTTCCCCGACGACACCCCGTTCTAACAAGCAACCTTCGCGCGAATCAACACGCGCGATCAACACCCTAAAGAGGAATCATGGCTGGAAAGAGCAGCGGCG
>CAZYYL010000032.1:0-9946 GCA_964651425.1 uncultured Microbacteriaceae bacterium
TCACTCGCACGGAACGCTTCGACGGTTCGAGACAGTTGCGTCACTGTGGCGACATAGCAGAGCACGACTCCACCGGGAATGAGCGCCGTGGCGACGGCTTCGACGCACTCCCACGGTGCAAGCATGTCGAGCACAACGCGGTCGGCGGTACCCGACTCGACGACCGTCGGAAGGCTGTCTTGCAGATCACCGACGGTGATTGTCCAGTTCTCCGGGGTCGAACCGAAGTAGGTGACACCGTTGGCTCGAGCAACATCCGCGAATTCGTCACGACGCTCAAAGCTGAACAGGTGACCGGCTGCACCGATAGCGCGAAGTATCCAGAGCGACAATGCGCCTGACCCGACCCCAGCCTCAACCACTCGGGCCCCGGGGAAGATGTCGGCCTGGCCGAGGATGGCTTGCGCATCCTTCGGGTAAATGATCGCTGCGCCGCGGGGCATGCCCATGACGAAGTCAGTCAATAGCGGTCGCAACACGAGGTGCGGAATGCCGTTGTCGTTTGCGATAACAGAACCGTCGGGCAACCCCACGATGTGTGCGTGCGGCAGTCCTCCGCGGTGCGAGTGGAACACCTTTCCCTCTTCAAGCGTGATGGTGTTCATCTTGTTCTTCGGACCGGTGATCTGCACGCGATCGCCCCATCGGAACGGGCCTGAGCTAAAGCGAGGAGTTGTCAAGAGTGGATGCCCTTCGCGCGCTGGAACGTTGTGAAAAGGTCGTCCACTGACTTCTCGGCAAGCGAGGTCCAGAGTTCGTTCGCCGGGGCTGCCGATACGTCGATGAGGTGGGGCAAGCCGATTGTGACGGCACCGGAGCGCGCAGCCGACGTGATGCCAGCGACGGAATCTTCAAAAGCGACACAGTCGGTGATGTCAACGCCGAGTTGTGTGGCAGCGAGAAGGTAGGCCTCAGGGTCGGGCTTTCCATTCGAAACGTGGTCGCCCGAAACGACAACAGTGAAGGGCGTGCCGGGTACGAGGTCGGCAACGAGGGTGGCCATTCTCTCAATTGACATGGTGACGAGTGCCTGCGGAATTCCCGCGGCGGCAATGGCTTCCATCATCTGCACCGCGCCCGGACGCCACGGCACGGTGTGATTGAGGGATTCGATGACGCGGTCGGTCAGTTGACTAATGATCTCATCCGCGGTGAGTTCCGCGCCGGCCCTCTGCAAATAGCTCGCGGCATGCGGGAGTCCTTGGCCAACGAGCTTGAGTCCGTCTTCGTGCGTCCACGTTCCGCCGAAGCGTTCGACAAGTTCAATCTCCGCGGCAACCCAATATGGCTCCGAGTCGATAATCGTGCCGTCCATGTCCCACATCACCGCGCTTGGGCGGGCGGTGGAAAGTTCGTGTTCAGTCACGAGGGTCAATCCTATGCTCTGCCGAAATCACTCCCGGCAGGCGGCGACCGGCGTGCGCCTCGCCTATCCTGAGACGACACCGACACACAGGTACCCTTACCCTGGCGTCCGAACGATTGGAACAGCACATGACCGAGTCAGACCTGTTCCGCCGCCGCGTGCTTGTTGTGGCGTTCGAGGGCTGGAACGACGCGGGAGACGCGGCAACGACGGCCGTGAGTGTGCTTCAAGACAACGTGGAAAGCGCGCCACTTCTCGTGATGGACTCCGAGACGTTCTACGACTACCAAAACTGTCGACCGCTGGCGACTTTCGATGATGATGGTCGACGAGAAATCACCTGGCCAACGACAACGTTCTATGGCCCGCTCGTTCCATCACGCCATGAGGTCGATGCGCCGCGGCCTGCCGGACCTCAACTGTCGAATCGAGATGGAGACATCTACCTGCTGAGCGGTATCGAACCGTCGCGCAATTGGCAGACATTTGTCGCCGAAATCATCGAGATGTGCCACGCGGTCGAGATCGAGGGGATTATTTTGCTCGGCGCTATGCTGGCGGATGTCCCCCACACGCGAACTATCCCTGCATTCGTGGGTAGCGAGAATGCGGATGTTCGCGACGCGTTCGGTGCGGAAAGGTCGAGTTACGAGGGGCCGACGGGCATTGTCGGAGTTCTTGCTGATGCGGCTGAGCGAGCGGGGATTCCTACGATCTCAGTGTGGGCGTCCGTGCCTCACTATGTTCACCATGGCCCCTGCCCCAAGGCAGCGTTATCGCTTCTCGACAAGATTGAGAGCATCGTCGACATCGTGATTCCCCGTGGCGACCTCGAAACCGAATCGGTCGAGTGGCAAGAAAACGTTGATCGACTCGCGGCAGACGACGATGACATGGCGGCGTACATCGCGACGCTTGAACAACAGCGGGACATGTACGACGCGCCCGAGGCGTCGGGTGACTCAATTGCAGAGGAGTTTGAGCGCTTCTTGCGCGGTGGAGAGAATCGCCCGCCCGAACCTCGGAGCTAAATTCTCGCGACTATGGGCTATCGACTACGGGTTCAGGATTCCGAGGCTCAGCAGCGCGATGACCGCGCCACCAAGTGCGACTCGGTACACGACGAACGGCCAATAGCCGTGGTTCGACAGCCAGCGCATAAGGAACGCGATGACACCGAGACCGACGATGAACGCGATGCCGGTCGCGACAGCAGTTTCGGCGAGGGGAACGGCGGAAGGTTCTTTGAAACTCTTGGCGAGTTCGTAGAGGCCGCTACCAAAGACGGCGGGCAATGCGAGCAGGAATGAATACCGCGCTGCGGCCGAACGGGTGAAGCCCATGAACAGACCCGCCGTAATTGTTCCTCCCGAACGCGAGACCCCCGGGATGAGTGCCAGTGCTTGAGCGAAACCGAAGACGACGCCCTTGCCCACGGTGAGTTCGGTGAGCGTGCGGGTCTTTGCACCGACCAGGTCGGCGATGAGAAGCAGGATGCCGAACCCAATCAACGTGGACGCGACGATCCAGAGATTGCGCAGCGACCCTTCGATTGCATCCTGAAACAGCAGACCGAGTACAACGATCGGAACGGAACCGACGATGATGAGCCAGCCCATTCGCGCTTCGGGATCAGTCGAAGTGACGACGGCGGATGGGTTGCCCGAGCGACGGAGCTGACGCTTCTCCGGGACGAGCGAACGAGCCCATCGCGATGCAATGCGGACGATGTCGCGCCAGAAGTAGAGCAATACGGCCGCTTCGGTGCCGAGCTGCGTGACCGCGGTGAACATGGCGCCGGGGTCTTTCGCACCGGGCAAAAACTCGCCCACGATACGCAGGTGGGCAGATGACGAGACAGGAATGAACTCTGTGAGACCTTGAACGATTCCGAGAATGATCGCGTCAAGCCAGCCCATGGTCACAGTCCTTTACACAGAGAGTGCCGACGATTCGACGGCGCTCTCACACTGTAGCGGTCGGCTCAACGGGCGAGCCTTTTTAGGAAGAGTGTGGGAAAAGGCGCGCTCAGTTTTCGTGCTAGTGTCATTTCTCGGTGCGGTTCGCATCGTCACCTGCGCGGGTGGCGGAATGGTAGACGCGCTAGCTTGAGGTGCTAGTGTCCGTAAGGACGTGGGGGTTCGAGTCCCCCTTCGCGCACAGAAAAGTCCCGGTCATTTCGACCGGGATTTTCTTTTTGTCAGATTTGCGTGGCCGACCGTACGGCTCAGACGGCGAGGCTGGCCTTCCACCCGACGAGCTTGCGAACGCTCTCGCTCTCGTCCTGGGCAAGTTCCTCCATAGCATCGGCCGGAACAAAGTAATTCACGGCAACCCAGGAGCGCACATTTTCGCTTTTGTCGTGCGCGAGAAATCGCAACACGTCACACGGGGTGGCTTCGTTGCGTGCAACGCACATGCGCACACTTTCAACTTTGTCCTTCGCGAGCTTCCAGAAAGTCTCTTCGGGAGTGTGCTTGTGCAAAGCTGCACTCTCGCGAATACGGAAGTCGCGGCTTTCGGCCATCGCTCGTAATCGTGCGATCTTGGATTCGGTCACTTCGGGCGAAAGAAACGCCGCCACCGATTCGGCACCCAACGCGGGGTTCGAGTTCAGCAGAGAGAGTTGCTGCATTTGAGCGGGTGTGTTGAAGCGGATGCACGACATACGGTCATCGTATTCAGAACACGTCGCCCAGGTGTGAGACGCGCCACGCGAGTCCGGGATCATCGATCCCCGTCGTACGAACGAGGTTCACGACGACCGACTCTCCCCCGATGGTGACCATCGCCGAGCCTGCTGTCGATTCCGCTGAGCCGGTTGAGCCAACGGTGCTCGGCAGTGCCAGCGTTACGGGAGTGCTCGACCACACAAGCCGTGACACCGTTGATGAGGGTGACAGACCCGTCGATGCACCCCAGAGGCTCTGTGCGGTCGCCGTTTCGACACCCTGCGTAACGGGCGTGACGACATGGAAACCGTCCTGGATGCTCGTGAGCAGATCTTCGAGTGCTGCATCGAGCGTCGGGTGGTCGGGGGCACCGAGCGTGACGCCGACGAGTCGCACGGTCGTATCGCCCACCGGTAAGTCCGCGGAAAACAGCAGACACGCGCCCGCTTCGTCCGTCGTTCCCGTTTTGATGCCGTTCACGCCGAGTGTGCCCAAGAGCTTGTTGCTGTTTTCGAGTTCGCCGATTGGTTCGACGGAAATTGCCGCTGATGACACCGCAGTTGCGGTGAGTGGGTTGTCGAGTGCGAGTGCGCCGATGGTGAGCAGGTCATCCATCGAACTTTGCGTTGCCGGATTGAGTCCGCTCGCGTCCGCGATTGTCGTGTGGGTCAGACCGTGACTCGCAACCCACGCGTTAGCCGCGGAGACATAGCCAGCTTCAGAACCAAAAGCCCACCGGGCTAACGACCATGCATAGTTGTTTGCTGACTTGACGAGCATCACCGAGATCGCATCCCCTTCACTCATCGTCATGCCATCAATCACGTCTGCCCGGGACTCGGCGTTGGCGACGCTGTAGTTCAATGCCTCAACGTCGGCCGCGTCAAACGTTATGGAGTCGCCTGACGTGCCGTCAGCGATGGGATGCGCATCGAGCACGACCAGTGCGGTGACGACTTTTGCGATACTCGCGATAGGTACCGGCGAGGACATACCTTCACCGGCCGTGCTGTCGACAATGAGACCAAAGTCGCCCGCCTGTACAGCAGTCATTCCAAACGGCGGCAGCGCGATGTCGGCAGGAGCACTTGTGAGGTCGAGAGTGACGAGAGGCGTGACAGCCGCGCTGGGAAGAGGCGCCAGGCCCACGACCGCCAGGCTGGTGAGCAGGATTCCGATGGCCCCGGTCGTCCCGAAAACGGCAAGACGACGACGGCGGTATACGGCGCGTGAGTGTCGAGGCATGCTACGAAGAAGACTCCGGCGTGAGGGCATACAGTGCAACAGCGGCTGCACTCGCGACGTTGAGAGAGTCCACGCCGTGCAGCATCGGAATGCGCACAACGCTGTCGACGGTTGCCAACGTCCGCGCGGAAATGCCGTCGCCCTCGGCGCCGAGAATGAGCGCTGTCTTTGGTGGGCGTTCAGCTGCGAAAGAGCGGAGTGACACGGCATCGTCGCGGAGGGCGAGCGCGGTCACGTGAAAGCCTGCCTCGCGAATCACGTCGACATCAGCCGGCCACGACTCCAGACGAGTCCATGGCACCTGTAATACGGTTCCCATGCTCACCCGAATGCTCCGTCGGTAGAACGGGTCGGCACACTCGGGTGTGACGAGCACGGCGTCCGCGCCGAGACCGGCGACCGCGCGGAAGATGGCGCCTACATTGGTGTGGTCGACGAGGTTTTCAAGAATGACGATGAGTCGCGCATCCGCTAACACCGAGGCCAACGAAGGAAGTACAGGTCGGTGCATTGCGGCCAGGGCGCCACGATGAACGTCGAACCCGGTGATGCCTTCGACAACCTCGTCGCTCGCGAGAAAGATCGGCACGTCGAGATGGGCGACAAGTTCTTCAACCCCGGCTAGATGCTTCTGGTTGGTGAGAATCGACCGGGGTTGATGGCCGGCGGCAAGAGCACGCCCGATGACCTTGTGCGACTCCGCAATGTAGAGACCGCCCGCCGGCTCAAGTTTGCGACGAAGGGCGACGTCGGTGAGAGACACGTAGTCGCTGAGGTCGGCCGATGACGAGTCACTGCTTGGCACGACGTTTCCCACTCCCCTAGCTTGGCAGTCGGCACCGCGTGCGGTGTGGCGGCACCCCGAACACGAAGGCGACCGAAACATGTCGGAAACGCGCGCGGAATACGATGAGCCCATGGTGACCGTGGCGACAGAGTTGACGAGCTCTGAATTGCGTGAAGTGGATGCGCTCGCGCAGCTCCTCGCCGGAAAACGTGTCGCCGTACTCACGGGCGCAGGTGTGAGCACCGACTCGGGTATCCCCGACTATCGAGGGCAAGGATCATCTCGCCGCAACCCCATGAGCATCGACCAGTTCGTCAGCGACGACTCGTATCGTCGCCGTTATTGGGCCGGGTCGCATCGCGGATGGATGACCTTTGCCGCGGCGGCGCCAAATGCCGGTCATCGCGCGCTCGCCGCCATGGAGAATGCGCGAATCGCGACGGGAATCGTGACGCAGAACGTGGATGGCTTGCACCGGCGAGCCGGCAGCACGCACGTGATCGACCTGCACGGGTCCCTCGACCGAGTGGTGTGTCTCGACTGTGGCCAGAAGTTTGACCGAGGCGCCCTGGCCGATCGATTGGCTCGCGATAACCCGTGGCTCGACGCCGCGTCACAGGCACCACTCGCACCGGACGGTGACGTCGACGTGACGAACTACGCCGACCTCGTCGTGCCGACTTGTGATGTGTGCACGGGCATGCTCAAACCGGACGTCGTCTTTTTCGGTGAACTCGTCCCCTACCGTGTCTTCACAACGGCGACCACGCTCGTCAAGAAGGCAGACGCGCTCCTCATTGCCGGGTCATCGCTGGCGGTCAACTCCGGATTCCGATTGGTTGACCAGGCCAAGCGTGCGCGCATCCCGGTTGCCATCATCAATCGTGGTGACACGAAGGCGGATGCGCTCGCCGACGTGCGTATCGACGGGAGCGCGTCGCACATTCTGGCTGAGCTAGCGTTGCGACTTGGTGCGCGCGACGTCGACGAGGACATCGAGTAGCACTTTCGCCGAGCGCGCCCAGCTGAACGTGGCGGCCTGAGCGAGACTCGCGGCACTGCGGGCAGTCCACTCCTTGGCGCCGGTCACGCGGCGAAGTGCGGTCGCAAACTCTTCGGGTGAATCGGCCTGTGCGTAGAGGGCGGCATCTCCACCGATTTCCCGAAAGATCGGGATGTCGCTGACAACAACGGGCGTGCCCACCGCCATAGCTTCGACGAGCGGAATGCCGAATCCTTCGTCACGTGAGGCAGAGATGAGTGCGGTGGCGGACCGAAGTGCTGCCCCGTATTCGTCGTCCGTGCATCCGTTATGGAAGACCACGTTTGCGTGTGGTGCGAGTGCGCTCAGTCGAACTCGATCCGCGTCGGAGATGCGACTCATGAGATGGAACTCGAACTCGGGGCACAGCTCGGCAACGCTCATGACTGTTTCGACGTTTTTGTAGGGCATGAACGAGCCCATGTACACGATCGTGGGCGTTCGCTTCGCCCGTGAAAGTACGGCGCTGGCCCCCATCGGATCCGCGGCATTGGGAACGACGTACACCGGTCGACGAGTGAGTCGATACTGCGCAATGAGAGACTTGGTCGTTTGCGAGACGGCGACGACGGCGTCGGCACCGCGCAACAGCAACCGTTGTGGCCACCACGACAGGTGATAGAGTCGCCACAGTGCACGCAGCGCGGGTGAAAACTCGCGCGGCGGCGTGGGGTGACGGTAGTAGATCAGGTCGTGAATCGTGAGCACGAGGCGATACTTTCGGCCGCTCGATCCCATCGTCTGCATCGGTGAGAAGACAATGTCGGGGTTCAGACGATTGACCTGATGGGCCACGAGTGGTTCGCGCGCGCTCGTTGGGGCGCTGATCACATGTGTGTCGAGGCGTCCCGCGAATGGGATGCGCGCGCGCTGGGCATCCGTCGACACCAGCACAGTCAGGCGAATGTCGTCGCGTTCGTCGACGAGTTTTGCGAGTTCCGCCGCGAGGTTCGCGCTGAATCGACTGATGCCGTCGTGATTGCCCTCGCGGATGTACCTGGCATCGAACGCGATATGCAACGTCATGCCAACTTTCCGTAGCGTTTGTCGTCGTGCTGCACGAGGAAATCGCGGATGCGGTCAGCGGCAAAATCTGGGGCTTCGTAATGCACTAGGTGCCCCACTCCCGACACGACCTCGAGCCGACCGTTGGGTATGCGCGCGACGAGTTCACGCTGTTTTGGCAGGGCGGTGATGTCGTCTCGCTCTGCCGCGATGAGCATCGTGTCGGCGGGTAACGTGTCGACAAACTCGCTCACGTCGTGCGAGACGGATGCGCGAAACGCCTGCAGAACGCTGGACCGACTCGCAAAACTGCTGAAATACGAATCGTGTTGGCCGTGGATCCAGCGACGCAGGTTCTTGTCGGAAGTCTTGGCCATTGTCACGCTCATGATTCGCACAATCGCGCGGTTGCGAAGCAGACCTTGCCCGAGGCGTTCGGGTAGGTTCGCCGACAATTGGTAGTAGAACACCGCGAGGCGGGTCAGCACTCCGCGCGGCCCTTGCAGTGCGTTCGCCGCAATCGGGTTCACGAGAATGCAGCGGGACTGCGTGAGCCCGTGCGCAAAGGCCGAAGCCACAACGATGGAGCCGAATGAGTGACCGAGCACCGTCGTGGACGAGTCCGCACCGAGGTGGTCGAGGAACGCGCGAAGCCAATGTGCGTAACCGTCAATGCCGGTTGCCGCCGCCGGCAGGGCTGCGCTGTCGCCAAAACCGGGAAGGTCGGGAATCACGATACGCAGGTCGACGCCAGACTCGTTGATGAGTTTGGCCACGAAGGGCTCGAGCCCGTGATGATCGCCACGAAAACCGTGGATGAGAACGAGGTCGACGGGGCCAGATGATCGCCCGTAGTTCCACCACGCCGTCGCCACGCCGCGCGCGTTGTCGCGGTGCGCGTGTGTCGGTATCGAGGCAAGTTCGCTTGCGTAAAACTCCTGGGCTGGCATCGCCTCAAGCGTAGTGACACCACGGGCGCATAGAGTGAAGCCCGTG
Source organism: uncultured Microbacteriaceae bacterium (assembly GCA_964651425.1). GTDB lineage: Bacteria > Actinomycetota > Actinomycetes > Actinomycetales > Microbacteriaceae > RFQD01. The sequence goes on from CAZYYL010000032.1 coordinate 9,114, forward strand.
ACTGAACTGCGTTTGCCCGAGTGGGCTCGTCAACTTGCCGTCTTTGATACGGAGACCACCGGTATCGCGCCCGAAACAACGCGAATCGTGCAGGCGCACGTCAGCGTGCTCGATGCAACGGGCGCCGTCGTCGAAGGTTGTGACTGGCTCATTGACTGCGGAATCGACATCCCGGAGCAAGCCACGCGCGTGCACGGCATCACAACTGAGCGGATGCGCGCAGAGGGAACTCCGGCCGCCGAGAGCATCGCGGAAATCGTGGAGTACCTCGGCGCAATCTTTGCGAACGGCACTCCCGTCGTGGCGTACAACGCCTCATATGACTTCACGATTCTCGACCGCGAGGCAAAGCGTTACGGCCTCAGTCCACTCGATCGCCCGCGACCGATTGTTGATCCCCTCGTGCTCGACCGTCAACTCGACAAATACCGCAAGGGTGTGCGCAATCTCGTCGCTAACGCGGAGCTGTACGGGGTCGTGCTTGACAACGCGCATGATGCTTCTGCCGATGCGATCGCCGCCGGACGGGTGGCTCAGGCGATTGCGTCACGCTACTTTGACCAGCTCGACATTCCCGCGTTGGAGCTTCACGTACGTCAGGAGGAATGGGCTCTCGAGCAGGCGGCGAGCTACCGTCGCTACCGCGAGTCGATCGGTAAGCCAATGTATGACGACAACGATGCGTGGCCAGTCGGCTAATCGCCACACACCTTAACGACAAGAGGGCCGGCAATGCCGGCCCTCGTGTCTTGGTCTGTTGACGACTAAGCACCGAAGCCCTTGAAGCGCTGGTTGAACTTCTCGACGCGACCGGCCGAGTCCATGATGCGCTG
>CAZYYL010000033.1:0-9716 GCA_964651425.1 uncultured Microbacteriaceae bacterium
ATGCGTCCGTAGTTTGGGGATGCGCGCACGTCGTCGCCGAACATCTCAACGATTGCGGCAGCGATTGCCGTCTCGAGCGCGGGACGCACCGCCGGCGTCACGAGCACGTAGTCGGGAGCGACGCAGGTCTGCCCAGCGTTGACGAACTTGCCCCACGCGATGCGTCGTGCGGCCGAAGCGATGTCGGTGGTCTCGTCAATGAATGTCGGACTCTTGCCGCCGAGTTCGAGCGTGGTGGGCGTGAGGTGTTTCGCCGCGGCTTCGGCAATGATTCGAGCGACCCGTTCGTTACCGGTGTAGAGGATGTGGTCCCACTGTTGCTCGAGCAACCAACCGGTCTCAGCGGCCGCGCCCTCGACGACCTCAACCGCGCCGTTGTCGAGATACGCGTCCACGAGTTGCACGAGCAGGTTCGACGTGGCCGGCGCGATTTCACTCGGCTTGATCACGATCGAGTTACCGGCGGCGAGCGCGCCAACGAGCGGAGCGACTACGAGTTGCACGGGGTAATTCCACGGGCCAATGATCAGCACGACTCCGAGTGGTTCACTGACGACTTTCGCCGATGCAGGCATGAGCGACGCGGGAACACGAACGCGCTGTGGCTTCAGCCATCTCGAGAGGTGCTTCACGGCGTAATCGATTTCGGCGAGCACGAATCCGATTTCGGTGATCTGCGCCTCGGTCGCGGGCTTGCCCAAATCCTCGGCGAGCGCGAGTTCGAGCGACTCTTCGTTTTCGAGAATCATGCGGCGCAAAGCGAGCAACTGGTCACGGCGCCAGACGCGGGACCGAGTGTGGCCTGCGTCGAAGTGGGTGCGGAGACGGGTCATGAGCGCGTGTGCATCCGCTGCCGACTTCACCGTGGACATGTCATCAGCCTAGACGGTCGAAACGAAATCGTTGGGATACAAATGAACTCGCGCACAAATGAAATGGGCCGGTCCTTTCGGGCCGGCCCACTCACTGTGCGTCACGCGACGTGACGTCGACGTTGTTACTTCTTCTTGGCTCCGTCGACACCGTCGGTTGCGAGGATCTCCTTCTCGGTCTTGCCGCCGTAGCCTTCCTTCTGCGGGTCACCGTGGAGGCCGCCCGAGACGGCGTACTCTTCCTCCGGAGAGAGGATGAGGCGCTTGCGACCGTACGTAGCGAAGCCGACCAGGATGATTACATAGATGACCGCGATGGCCGCAATAGCGGGACGAGCCGGTTCGTTGATGAAGAAGCCGAAGAAGATCGCGACGGCGATGATGCCAGCGATAACTGCTCCGGGAATTCCCCATGGGCTCTTGTATGGGCGGTTCGCCTTCGGGAACTTACGGCGAAGGACCACGAACGACAGCATCTGCATGACGTACGCAATCACCGCACCCCACACGGCAATGTTGAGCACGATTGCCCCGGCGACTCCACCGGAGCCACCCAAAGCGTCCACGATCACGAGAGCCACGAAACCGATGACACCACCGACGATGAGTGCAACGTATGGTGTCTGGCTCTTACCCGTCAGGGAGAAGAACTTCGGGTAGTAACCGGCGCGGGAGAGCGAGTACATGTTGCGACCGTAGGCGAACATAATTCCCTGGAGCGACGCCAGGAGACCCACCAGAGCAGCGAGTGCCAGAGCAGCAGCAGCTCCATCGCCCACCATCGCACGGAACCCATCGAGCAGGGGTTCGCCTGCCGTTGCCGTTGCTTCTGAACCCAGAAGTGCCGTGTTCAAGAAGAGAACGAGCAGACCCGTGACAATGAGTGTCGTGCGCGCAATCAAACCCGCGCGAGGGATGTCGCGAACGGGGTTGTGCGACTCTTCCGCGGCGAGTGGCAACTCCTCGATGCCGAGGAAGAACCACATTGCGTAAGGAAGCGCAAACAGGATTGGCACGATACCGAACGGTAAGAACTCTGACTGGCCGGGCTCCGGCGCGATGTTCCAGAGCGAGCTCCAGTCGAGAGCTGGGGAGAACAATGCCATTGCCGAGAAGATCAACAGAATCGCGAGCGAGATGATCGACACCACGATAGAGAACACAAACGACACGCTTGAGCCCAGCGAGTTCAAGGCGATGAAGACGACATACAGGATTGCCCACCAGACCCATGACGGCAGCGAGACACCGAGCAGTTCGGATGTGATGCTGTCGGCATAACTCGCCGAGAAGTACACGACGACCGCGGTCGTTGCCACGTACTCGATCGTTTCGGCAAGACCCGTGACGAGACCACCCCACGGCCCCATGGCCGATCGAGCGAACGAGTATGCGCCACCGGAGTGAGGCATCGCGCCGGCCATCTCACCGATGCTGAACATCATTCCGTAGTACATGACGATGAGAATGACGAAGGCAATCAGCATTCCGCCGAAACCGGCGAAGCCAATGCCGAAGTTCCATCCAGAGAAGTCACCCGAAACGACAGCCGCGATTGCGAGGCCCCAGAGGCCCCAGATTCCGGCCGAACGTTTGAGCGTTCGTTTTTCGAAGTATCCCTTGTCTGCGGTCGTATATGTCACGCCCGAGACTTTGAGTGTGTCTTTTGACATCTCTTTCCTTATCTCTTCACGAAGGATCAGCGGTGGGGGAACCCGCCGCACGCCCAACGGCACATCGTTGTGCAGTCCGTTGCGCTCGACTATAGGGCGGTAAATGGTGTTTGGGAACAACCAATAAGTAAATTTTGTGTGACACGAATCCGCGCGAGTTCAGAAGAAATTTCTTGACCCCAATGTGTCGTTGTGTGTTCTAATGGTGGAAATTCCAACCATTAGACCAATCACGATGGAGTGACTATGTCCCGCGCATCCGGCTATCTGACCCCCGACGCTCTGAAAAAACTTGTCGCTGACGGCGAGATTGACACCGTCATCGTTGCGTTCACCGACATGCAAGGACGCCTCGTCGGTAAGCGCGTTTCGGCCCGCCTCTTCGTCGAAGACGCAATGGATCACGGCGCCGAGTGCTGCAACTATCTGCTCGCGGTGGATGTCGACATGAACACCGTCGATGGGTACCAGATCTCGAGCTGGGAACGTGGCTACGGCGATATGGCAATGATTCCCGACCTTTCGACGCTCCGCCTCGCGCCGTGGCTCCCCGGTTCGGCGCTTGTCACCGCCGACCTCAAGTGGCTCGACGAAACTCCCGTCGTCCAGTCGCCGCGAGAAATCCTGCGCGCGCAGGTCGCCCGCCTGGCTGAGCACGGACTCGTGCCCTATGTCGGCACCGAGCTCGAGTTCATCGTCTTCGACGAGACTTACCGCGGCGCCTGGGCTAAGGGCTACCGCGACCTCAAAGCCTCGACCGACTACAACGTCGACTACGACCTGCTCGCATCCACTCGCGTCGAGCCCCTCCTCCGCGATATCCGCAATTCAATGGATGCGGCCGGCATGTACTGCGAAGGCGTCAAGGGTGAGTGCAACTACGGTCAGCAAGAAATTGCGTTCCGCTACGACACCGCTCTTGTCACGTGCGACAACCACTCGATCTACAAATTCGGCGCCAAGGCCATTGCGGAAAAGCACGGTCAGGCACTGACGTTTATGGCGAAGTACAACGAGCGTGAAGGCAACAGCTGCCACATTCACATCAGCCTTCGTGGCACCGACGGCTCGCCCGTGTTCGCGGACGAGTCAAAAGAACACGGCATGAGTGACATGTTCCGTCACTTCCTCGCCGGACAGATTGCCGCGATGCGTGAGATGTCACTCTTCTTCGCGCCGAATATCAACTCCTACAAGCGCTACGTCGACGGCAGCTTCGCGCCGACAGCGGTCGCCTGGGGTATCGACAACCGCACGTGCTCGCTGCGCGTGGTCGGTCGCGGTCACGGCATGCGTGTCGAACAGCGCGTGCCCGGTGGTGACGTCAACCAATACCTCGCGGTCGCCGCGTTGATCGCTGCTGGCCTCTACGGCATCGAAAACAAGCTCGAGCTCGAAGACATCACAACGGGCAACGCGTACACCGGTGGCGCACCTCGCGTGCCCAACAGCCTTCGTCAGGCAGCTGAGCTGTTCTCGCAGTCGGCAATCGCCCGCGCTGCGTTTGGCGACGAGGTCGTCGACCACTACCTCAACAACGCTCGCGTTGAGTTGGCTGCGTACGAGTCGGCCGTCACCGACTGGGAACGCTTCCGCGGGTTCGAGCGCCTGTAATGCCGGCTGCTGTGTCTGCTTCTGTTTCTGACCGACCCGTCATCGGTCTCACCACTTACTTGCGCCAAGCGAAATCGGGCGTGTGGGATGTTCGCGCCGCGTTCCTCCCGCAGGTCTACTTTGACGCCGTGAGTAAAGCGGGCGGCATCGCGGTGCTCATTCCACCCCAGCCGCTCGACGCGTCGGGCGCGCACCGCGTGCTCGACGGACTGGACGGGCTCATCATCTGCGGCGGCGAAGACGTAGACCCGAAGCGATATGGGCAGGACGCGCATCCCACAACGGATGACCCGAACGAGCTTCGCGACTCCACCGAAGACCTGCTGCTCAGCGCGGCAATTGAGCGCGAACTTCCGTTCCTCGGCATTTGCCGTGGCGCTCAGATGTTGAACGTGCACCAGGGCGGCACGCTCATTCAGCACCTTCCCGAAGTCGTCGGTACCGATAAGTACCAGAAGGGTGCGGGCCAGTTCAACACGATTGCCGTGCAGGTCGACGCCGATTCGAACCTGGCCGACGTGCTCGGTGATGCGTCGCCCGTGACCGGCGCGGTGTATCACCACCAAGCAATCGATGCGCCTGGCAAGGGTCTCAAGGTTGTCGCTCGATCGGAAGACAACGTGATTCAGGCCGTCGAACTCGAAGGTGTTCCCTTCGGGCTGGGCGTGCAGTGGCATCCCGAACAAACCGCAGCTGAGGATGCGCGACTCTTTGAGGGTCTCGTAGAGGCGGCTGCTGACTACAGGAGAAATCGATGAGCTACACCATCATCAACCCAGCGACCGAAGAGGCGATGGAAACCATCGAACACCTCTCGCTCGAACAAACGGATGAGGCAATTGCCCGTGCCCAGAAGGCACAAAAGGAATGGGCACGCCTCAACCCAGCCGACCGTGCTGCGGCCCTTCGCCGCTTCGCCGCAGCCGTCGACGGTGACATCGAGAACCTCGCCTCGCTCGAAGTGCGCAACTCGGGTCACCCGGTTGAGCAAGCTCGCTGGGAAGCGAACCACGTGCGCAACGTGCTCGAGTACTACTCGGGCACACCCGAGACGCTTTTCGGCAAGCAGATTCCCGTGGCCGGTGGCGTCGACGTGACATTCCAAGAGCCGCTTGGCGTCGTCGGAGTGATCACACCGTGGAACTTCCCGATGACGATTGCGTCGTGGGGTTTCGTGCCCGCGCTCGCTGCCGGCAACGCCGTCGTGTTGAAGCCCGCTGAGTGGACTCCACTCACTTCAATTCGCCTCGGTCAGCTCGGCCTCGAGTCGGGACTGCCCGAAGGTCTTTTCCAGGTGCTTCCGGGTCGTGGCTCCGTCGTCGGTGACCGTTTCGTCACGCACCAGGCTGTGCGCAAGATTGTGTTCACCGGGTCTACCGAAGTCGGCAAGCAAATTATGGCCGGATGCGCTGCGCAGATTAAGCGCGTCACCCTCGAGCTCGGCGGCAAGAGCGCAAACATCGTGTTCAACGATGCCGACATCGAGAAGGCGGCGGCGACGGCACCTTACTCGGTGTTCGAGAATGCCGGTCAGGACTGCTGCGCACGATCGCGCATCCTTGTTCAGCGTGATGTCTATGACAAGTTCATGGAGCACTTTGAGACGGCAGTGAAGAACGTCGTCGTGGGTGACCCGACGAGCAACAAGACTGAGGTCGGCCCGCTCGTGCACAAGAAGCACTTCGACTCGGTGTCGTCCTACGTTCCCGAGGATGCTCCCGTGGCGTTCCGCGGTAACGCACCCACCGGCCCCGGTTACTTCTTCGCGCCGACCGTGCTCACGCCCTCGTCGCGCGACCACGTCTCGGTGCGTGAAGAAATCTTCGGACCGGTCGTCACCGTGCTCCCGTTTGAAGACGAAGCAGACGCGTTGGCATTGGCGAACGACACTGAATACGGCCTGTCGGGGTCGATCTGGACTCGCGATGTGGGTCGCGCTCTGCGCGTTTCGCGCGGCGTCGAGTCGGGCAACCTGTCGGTCAACTCACACTCGTCCGTTCGGTACAACACTCCGTTCGGCGGGTTCAAGCAGTCCGGTCTCGGCCGTGAACTGGGGCCGGATGCGCCGCTCGCCTTCACCGAAACCAAAAACGTCTTCATTCCGATCGACTAAATCTGCACGGTGCCGGGCGCCGTCATCACAACCAAGAAAGTAAGGAGAAAGAAATGAGCATCGAGAAAATCGACCTCACCCAACGCCTGAAGGGCAAGACGGCCGTTATCACCGGTGGCGCGAGTGGCATCGGCCTCGCGACCGCGAAGCGTCTTCGCGCCGAGGGTGCCCACATCGTTATCGGCGACATGGACCCCACGAGCGGCCAAAAGGCTGCCGAAGAAGTCGACGGCCTGTTTGTTCAGGTCAACGTGACCGAAGAAGACCAGGTCAATAACCTGTTCGATGAAGCTGCCAAGAAGTACGGTTCGGTTGACATCGCGTTCAACAACGCCGGCATCTCGCCGCCCGACGATGACTCCATCGAAACCACCGAGCTTCCTGCGTGGCAGAAGGTTCAGGATGTGAACCTCAAGTCGGTCTACCTCTGCTCGCGTGCCGCTCTGCGTCACATGGTCAAGCAGGGTTCCGGTTCGATCATCAACACGGCATCGTTCGTAGCTGTGCTCGGTTCGGCAACCTCGCAGATTTCGTACACCGCATCAAAGGGTGGCGTGCTCGCGATGAGCCGCGAGCTCGGCGTGCAGTTCGCGCGTCAGGGCATCCGCGTCAACGCTCTCTGCCCTGGGCCGGTGAACACGCCACTGTTGCAGGAACTGTTCGCGAAAGACCCGGAGCGTGCTCAGCGTCGTCTCGTTCACATTCCAGTCGGCCGTTTCGCAAAGCCCGAGGAACTCGCCGCTGCCGTGGCGTTCCTCGCTAGCGATGACTCGTCGTTCATCACCGGTTCGACGTTCCTCGTCGACGGTGGCATCTCGGCCGCCTACGTGACGCCGCTCTAACGAGTCAACTCACGCGAAACCCGAACACACATGGCTGAGGTCGCAGCACAGGTTCCCGAGGGTGAGGGAGTCACGAACTCCACACTCGACGGCAGCCTGTTGCTGCGCCCGGTGCGTGGCGGTAACGCATACGAAGAGACGGTCGAAAGACTGCTCCAAACAATCCGCCTCGGACTCGTCGAACCGGGCGGGCGTCTGGCAGCCGAGCGCGAACTCGCACTCATGCTCGATGTGAGTCGCGACACTGTGCGGGACGCAATTCAATCGCTCGTCGACGCTGGGTTCCTCGAAGTTCGACGCGGTCGATACGGTGGTGCCTTCGTTACGGATCCGATTCCGTCGGGCGCGGCGCGCCTCGGGCGGGCTGGGGTTGAGACCACTCCCCCATCGTCGAGCGCCGATGACATCCGTGATGTACTCGTGCTGCGCGAAATTCTCGAAGTCGGTGCCGCGAGCCACGCCGCGTCGCGAGCACTTTCGTCGAGCGAGCGCGAAACGCTCTGGGGTGCTCTCAATGAAACGAAGCTCGCCGCGAGCGAAGACTACCGCCGTCTCGACAGCCGGCTGCACTTGTTAATTGCCGAACTCGCGGGCTCGCCTTCCCTTCTCAACCAGGTAGCGCAGTGCCGAATGCGCGTGAACGAACTTCTCGATGGCATCCCGTTGCTCAGCCCCAACATCGCCCACTCGGATGAACAGCACGAACGAATCGTGCTCGCGATTCTCACTGGCGATGCCTCGACGGCGGCGGACGAAATGCGTGCGCACCTCGACGGCTCGGCATCGCTGTTGCGCGGGTTCCTCGGATAAGAGATCAGCGGCGCATCCGATCCGGGTCTCCGCAAAGACCAAGACAAAGGGCCCGACACCGTGAGGTGTCGAGCCCTTCGCTTCGTGAATAGTTAGGCGCCGATGGCCTTCTGAATGATCGGGAGCACGAAGTACAGGAGGAATCCTGCCGACACGACCCAGAGCAACCAGTGGATTTCTTTCGCCTTGCCCGAGAGCGAACGGACGATGACCCAGGCGATGAAGCCCGCGCCGATGCCGTTGGCAATCGAGTAGGTGAGCGGCATCACGATGATGGCGATGAACGCCGGGAACGATGCCGACCAGTCCTTCCAGTCGATGTCCACAACCTGACCCATCATCATCGCACCGACGATGACGAGCGCGGATGCGCCCACCTCGAGTGGAACGACCTGCGTGAGCGGCGTGAGGAACATGGCAAGAATGAAGAGCAGACCCGTGGTCAGCGACGCGAGGCCCGTGCGGGCGCCACCACCAATGCCCGAGGCGCTTTCGATGTAGACCGTGTTCGACGAGGTCGAGGTGAGACCACCGGCAACAGCACCAGCGCCCTCAACGATCAGGGCAGACGTCAGGCGGGGGAAGTTGCCGTTCTTGTCAGCCAGGTTTGCCTGCTTCGACAGGCCCGTCATCGTGCCCATGGCGTCGAAGAAGTTCGAGAACACGAGCGTGAAGACGAGCATGAGCGCGGCCAACACGCCGATGCGACTGAACGACCCGAAGAGGTCGACCTGTCCGAGAAGCGACAAGTCAGGAACAGCGAAGATCGAGGTCGGGATGACCGGCTGAGCGAGGTTCCATCCCGCGGGGTTGTAATCCTCGGTGCCGGGAACGCCCATCGAACCCGAAGGCCAGATGAGATTGAGGATAATCGCGATGACTGTCGTCGAAACGAGACCGATGAGAATTCCGGCTTTGACCTTGCGGGCAACGAGCACGGCCGTCAGTACGAGTCCGATGATGAACGTCAGCGTCGGGATTCCGAGAATGACACCGCTGACGCCAAGACCAATGGGGGGTGCGCCGACGCCCGTCGAACGCACAAAACCGGAGTCAACCAGACCGATGAACGCGATGAAGAGTCCGATACCGACCGTGATGGCCGTCTTGAGCTGAGCGGGAACAGCGTTGAAGATCATCGTGCGAAGACCGGTTGAGGCCAAGATCACAATAATGATTCCGTCAATGACGACGAGACCCATTGCCTCGGGCCAGGTCACACCCTTCACGATGCTCACCGCGAGGAAGGAGTTGATGCCAAGTCCGGCGGCGATGGCGAACGGCAAGCGAGCGACAACGCCGAACAGAATCGTCATGACACCAGCGGTCAAAGCGGTTGCGGCACCGATTGCGCCAAGTGCGGGATCCCCTCCGCCCATGAGGTCGCCGTTGACATCGGCTGAGAATCCGAGAATCAGGGGGTTGAGGATGATGATGTACGCCATCGTGATGAAAATGACGAGACCGCCGCGCACCTCAGTGCCGATGGTTGATCCGCGCTTGCTGATCTCGAAGAACTTGTCGAGACCGGCGGCGAAACCGGACTTGGCAGCCGACTTCTTGGGCGCGGACTTTGACTTGGTAGCTTGTGCCACGAATCCAACTCCTTTGGGGATTGATGAGGGTGTTCCTTCAAACCACGATACTGTCAGCGGTTTCACAGATTGGCGTGGGTCGAGCATCCGTGTCTCACCCTCATTCACACGTTGAAACTTCGCGTGATGCGACACCTGCGTCCCTAAAATGAGGACATGCCCTCGACACGCGTTCCCTCATCCGCAGAAAACGAAGC
>CAZYYL010000034.1:0-9660 GCA_964651425.1 uncultured Microbacteriaceae bacterium
CGCACCGGGGTTCTTGCCCGGCACTTAGATTCCGCAGTGAATCTGACGATAGTTAACGTCAAGGACAATTAATCCGCTTAGGCTTTCGTCATGCGCGTTCGCCTTGTCTCGGCCGTCTCGGCCGTCTTCGTGTCACTGTTGGTTCTTACCGGATGCTCGCCACTGGGCACGTCGACCGGCGCCGATGCTCTCGCACATCTGAATACCGCGGTCGACGCATCCGTCGCGAAATTCGACGCGGAGGGTGGAACCGAAACCGTCACGGTCGGCGACTACCAGAATCTGTTGATCTACAACCCGGAGGCTCCGGCCGGTCAGCGCGTCGCGACGGCAAACCTCAAAGACAACTCGCTGCCACTCTTCACGTCAGACGAAGCGATTTCGTTGCACGCTCTCGCTGCGATTCTGCAAGACCCAAAGGTGGTAGCCGCGAACTTTAGCGAGAAGGCCGGGCGCTACCGCATCACGGGCGACCAGTTCGTCATCGAGGTCCTCGTCGAGAACGGGCTCGTGACGCAGAGCGCCGTCGTTGGCTCGGCATTCGGCACGAAAGACCCGCAGAGCGTGGTCACCGGATATGGGCTCACGGATCAGGTCAAACTGCTTTTCGCGACCGCGGTGTATCCGCCCGCGAAGTAAGAATGTAAAAAACGGCCCGGTCGCAGAATGAGACCGGGCCGTTTCGCATTGGAGGGCTTGAGACCGCGCCTAGCTTTCGAAGGCCTCGGGCGGCGGGCAGGCGCACACGAGGTTACGGTCACCGAACGCATTATCGATGCGACGAACGGGTGGCCAGTACTTGCCTCTCACGCGCTCGGAACGCGTGACCGCATCGAGCTTCGGAGCGAAGGGGTAGACGGCCGTCTCGCGTGAGTACGGGTGGTTCCACTCGCCGGCAATCGACGCCGCGGTGTGCGGCGCGTTGACGAGCGGGTTGTCGTCGGCGGGCCAGGTGCCCGACTTGACCGCATCCGCTTCTTCACGAATCGAGATCATCGCGTTGATGAAACGCTCGAGCTCGAGCAGATCTTCCGACTCGGTCGGTTCGACCATCAGCGTGCCCGCAACGGGGAAGCTCATCGTGGGTGCGTGGAAGCCGTAGTCGACGAGACGTTTGGCAACATCATCCACCGTCACACCGGTCTCGGCCGTGAGGGGACGCAGGTCGAGGATGCACTCGTGCGCAACGAGACCGTTCTCGCCCGTGTAGAGAACCGGGTAATGGTCGGCCAGACGCGAAGCGATGTAGTTCGCGGCGAGTACGGCAGACGCCGTTGCTGCGCGGATTCCTTCGTCACCCATCATGCGCACGTAGGCCCACGAGATCGGCAGGATGCTCGGGGAACCGAACGGCGCCGACGAGATCTGCGCGCCGTCGTGACGAATGGTCGAGACGCTCGCATCGTCGACGAGTGCGTGTTGCGCATCCTGAATCGCAAAGTGACCGGGGAGGAAGGGAGCGAGGTGTTTCTTCGCCGCAACCGGACCAACACCCGGACCACCGCCACCGTGAGGAATGCAGAAGGTCTTGTGCAGGTTCAGGTGCGAGACATCGCCACCGAAGTCACCGAAGCGAGCGAAACCGGTCATGGCGTTGAGGTTTGCACCGTCAACGTAGACCTGACCGCCGGCGTCGTGAACGGCGGCCGCGATGTCGCGAACCGACACCTCGTACACACCGTGTGTCGAGGGGTAGGTGATCATCAGCGCTGCAAGGTTGTCGCCCGTTTCGGCGATCTTCTCACGCAGGTCGTCGAGGTCGACGTTTCCGTTGTCGTCACACGCGACGACGACGACCTTCATACCGGCGAGCACGGCACTAGCAGCGTTGGTACCGTGCGCGCTCGACGGAATCAGACACACCGTGCGCTGGTCGTCGCCTCGCGAAAGGTGGTAACCGCGAATCGCGAGCAGACCGGCGAGCTCGCCTTGGCTGCCCGCGTTGGGCTGAAGCGAAACCGTGTCGTAGCCCGTCACATCAACAAGCCACGTTTCGAGCTGACGAATCATTTCGAGGTAGCCGTCGACATCGTCGGCGGGCGCAAACGGGTGAATTCCGCCAAACTCGCGCCAGGTGACGGCTTCCATCTCGGTGGCCGCGTTGAGCTTCATCGTGCATGAGCCGAGCGGAATCATTCCGCGGTCGAGCGCGTAGTCGAAGTCGGCGAGGCGCTTGAGGTAGCGCATCATGCTCGTCTCACTGCGGTGTGAGTTGAACACCGGGTGAGCTAGGTAGTCCACGCTGCGGTGCAATGATCCGGGGATGTTCGCCTTGACGATTTCGACCTGACCGGGCGCTCCGTCGTTCGCGCCGAAGAAGCCAGCAATCATCGCAATCTCGGCGTCAGTGACGGTCTCATCAATAGAAATACCGACGTGGTCGGCGTCGACCTCGCGCAGCAAGAAGTTCGCCTTCTTTGCCTTGTCGTGGATGACGGCGGCACCGCCCGCGACATGAACAAGCAAGGTGTCGAAGAATGCGTCGTGAACAACCATCACACCGGCAGCCGTGAGGCGGCTCGCGAGGTCACAGGCCTTGTCGTGCACCTGCTGCGCAATCGCACGAATGCCTTCAGGGCCGTGGTACACGGCGTACATGCCGGCCATTACGGCGAGCAGTACCTGAGCGGTGCAGATGTTCGACGTGGCCTTTTCGCGGCGGATGTGCTGCTCACGTGCCTGCAGTGTGAGACGATACGCCGGCTCTCCTGCGGCGTCGACCGAGACACCGACGAGACGACCGGGCATGCTGCGCTCGAGTCCGGACTTGACGGCGAGGTAACCCGCGTGAGGGCCACCAAATCCGAGAGGGACTCCGAAGCGCTGACTCGTGCCAACGGCGACGTCTGCGCCGAGAGTTCCCGGGGCCACGTTGAGGGCCAGCGAAAGCAAGTCAGCTGCGACGATCGCGAGGCCACCGTGCGCGTGAACGGCGTCGATGACCGGGCTCGGGTCAGCGAGGCGGCCCGATGCGCCGGGGTACTGAATTAGTGCTCCGAAGCAAGCCGGAACATCCTCACCTGCTGCGAAGTCAACTTCGACGATCTCGATGCCGAGCGGTTCTGCGCGGCCAAGAATCAACGACTTCGTCTGAGGGAACGCGTCGGCGTCAATCACGAATACGTTCGTCTCCGTCTTGACCGAACGACGAGCGAGCAGCATTGCCTCAACCGCGGCCGTGCCCTCGTCGAGCATCGAGCCGTTGGCGATGTCGAGCGCGGTGAGGTCGCAGACCATCGTCTGGAAGTTGAGAATCGCCTCGAGGCGTCCCTGCGAGATCTCGGGCTGGTACGGCGTGTAGGCCGTGTACCAGCTGGGGTTTTCGAGCACGTTGCGTTTGATCACCGCGGGGGTGATCGTGCCGTAATAGCCCTGACCAATCAGCGTGCGACGAACGGTGTTGCGCGAAGCAAGCGCGCGAAGTTCATCGATGGCTTCGGTCTCGGTGGCCGCGATCGGCAGAAGCGACGACCCCAGCGGACGGAACTGGTCAACGTGAATGGCATCGGGGATGGCCGCGTTGATCAGGTCTTCGAGTTGCGAGTATCCGAGTTGGTCGAGCATTCGGCGTTGTGCTGCCGAATCAATGCCGATGTGACGGTTACGAAAGGACGCTCCGCTGTGGGTCATGAAATGTTTACTCTCCGGTGAGGGCGGTGTACTGGTCTGCGTTGAGCAGCTCGGGCAGGTCGGTGACCTCGATCTTGATGAGCCATCCATCTCCGAACGGGTCACTGTTGACGAGTTCGGGTGTTGCGACGACAGCATCGTTCACGGCGACAACCGTGCCATCAGCCGGAGCGAACAACTCGCCGACCGACTTGGTCGACTCGATTTCGCCGACGACGGTGCCGGCCTTGATGGTCGCGCCAACCTTGGGTAGGTCAACGTAGACGACGTCACCGAGCTTCTCAGCGGCGTACGCGGTGATACCGACGACAGCGGTGTCGCCTTCGACGCGCAGCCACTCGTGCTCTTCGGTGTACTTCAGTTCAGCGGGGTTCGACATGGGTTAGTCCTTCTTTCGACGGTAGAACGGGAGACTTGAGACGGTGAACGGGATTCGAGTCCCGCGCACATCCACATCGACCACGCTGCCCGCGGCAGAGTGACTCGGATGTACGTACGCGAGTGCGATCGGAAAACCAAGTGTGGGCGACAGTGCGCCGGACGTCACAACGCCGACTCGTTCGTCACCCACAAACAGCTCGTAGTCGGCACGAGCCGCACGCTTGCCCTCACCCACGAGCGCAACAAGCACGGGTGCATCAGCGGGAAGGTCTTTCTCGCTAGCCGAGCGGCCCACGAAGTCGCCCTCCTTTGAGAGTGCGACGACCTTGCCCAGTCCCGCCTGCGCGGGACGAATTTCGAGCGTGAGTTCGTGCCCATAAAGTGGCATGCCCGCTTCGAGACGAAGAGTGTCGCGGCAAGCCAGACCACACGGCACGATTCCGTGCGCTTCGCCAGCTTCGGCGAGCGCAGTCCAGAGTGCCTTCGCCTCGGTCACGTCGATGTACAGCTCGAATCCGTCTTCACCCGTGTAGCCGGTGCGGGCAATGAGAACGGGGTGACCGAGAAAGACTGCGGGGAGAGTCCAGTAGTACTTCAAATCGGCGAGTGTCGACTCGGGGCGGTCAGCAGCTGCGTCGGAAAGCGAGAGACCGACCGTCGACTCGAGAACCGCGAGCGCCTTCGGACCCTGCACCGCGATCATCGCTGTCTCGTCCGACTGGTCAACGACGGTGGCGTCAAAGTTGGCGACGCGCTCCTGGAGTGCGTTCAGTGCGGCGAAGCGGTTGCCCGCATTCGCGACGACGAGCCAATGCTGTTCGCCGAGTCGGTAAATGATGAGGTCATCGATGACCGTGCCTGCCTCGGTGAGTAACAGCGTGTATTTCGCCTGCCCGAGTGCGAGGGCCGACATCTTGCCCGCGACGGCGTAGTCGAGAAACTCACCGGCCTGAGCACCGGTCACCGAGATTTCCGCCATGTGTGAGATGTCGAACATTCCGACGCGTTCACGAACCGCGTGGTGCTCAGCAAGATCGCTGTCGTAGCGCACGGGCATCTGCCAGCCCGCGAAGTCGGTGAAGCTCGCGCCGAGCGCGACGTGAACGTCGTTCAGCGGTGAGTAGCGTTCGTCGGTCATGAGTCCTCCTTTAGTCGACGGCGGTCTCGGTTCGAGAGAACCGGGCGCGCGGTCGAGTGCGTAAAGACTCCCCCTCTGTCATTTGTGCCTGAGAGTTTCGTTGGCGGATGCGCTCGCGCAATCATCCGCTTACTTTCACCGTGGGCGAGACACCTGAATTCGGTGCCTTCTTTTCAGAGTGGCCCGTTCGACGCGGTTTAGATACCTGAGAGATTGTCGGGGAGGATTGCTCCTTCGGTGCCGGCTTGTGATGCTGCCAGCTCTCCCGCGTCGACCGTGTGGCCCGATATGAACTTGTGAGTTCAGCATAACGGCGTGCCCGGGTCGGGCCTAGACAGTGGCGCCGGTTTTTGGTGTTCGTGTCAAAGTGACACTAAGATAACGGGTACTTAGAGTCAGAAATACTTTTACAGCGATTTTTGGCCGGAACTAGTTGAGCGGATGCGGGAGGTGACCATGAGCGCACAGTCAACCCTGGCCCAACCCACGCTGGGCCAGCCCTCGCTCGCCATCTCGACCGTCATCTTCACTCTGCAACCCAATGCCGACGGGGTGCCGGAGTTGCGTATCCCTCTGGTTCGTCGCATTCGGGAACCGTACGCCGGACTCTGGGCGTTGCCCGGCGGACCGCTCGCCGGAAACGAGGATCTCGCTGAAGCCGCGAGCCGCACGCTGAACGAGACGACCGGACTCGACCCGCGCTACCTCGAACAGCTCTACGCGTTCGGCAACCCCGACCGCTCCCCCGGCGAACGCGTGGTCTCGATTGTGTACTGGGCGCTCGTCGGTGGCGATGAAGCCGCGCAAGCACTCGTCGGCGAAAACGTGGCGTGGTTCACAGCGGATGATCTGCCCGAGCTCGCATTCGACCACAAGGTCATCGTCGACTACGCCCTGTGGCGCCTGCGCACGAAGCTGGAATACAGCCGCATCGCGCACGCGTTCTTGGCCCCGACGTTTACACTCGCCCAACTTCGCGAGGTGTACGAGGTCATCCTGCAGAAGCCGCTCGACCCCGGAAACTTTCGCCGCACCATCGAAGCATCGGGCGAAGTAGTGCCCACTGGCGAGCGCCTCGAGGGAACACCGCATCGCCCGCCCCAGCTGTACCGCATCAAAGAGGAGACCGCATGACCACCGCATCCGTGAACGAACGCATTCAGTTGATTGCTGTCGGCGCTTCGAAAGAGGAGTCGTGCAGCCCGTCGCTGGCGAAGAATCCGTGGGAGTTTGACACGAGTGTTCCGGCATACGGGCCGGGCGCCTCACAGGGCGACATCATTCCGACCGGGTCGCCTGTGCAGGGTGCGCTGCCCGAGGAGTACCGCGTTGCGTCGACCGATGAACTGCACGCGCGTATCCGTCGAGCCAAAGAAACTCTGGGTGACAGGCTCGTCATTCTCGGGCACTTCTACCAGCGTGACGAGATTGTGCAGCACGCCGATTACCTCGGAGACTCATTCCAGCTCGCGCGCGCCGCCGCCGACCGGACCGACGCCGAGTACATCGTGTTCTGTGGCGTGCACTTCATGGCCGAAACAGCTGACATCCTCTCGACTCCGAAACAGAAGGTAATCCTGCCGAATTTGGCGGCCGGATGCTCGATGGCAGACATGGCCGACATCGAGTCGGTCACCGCATGTTGGGCCGAGTTGGGCGAACTGTATGGGTTCGACCCCAACGGCACGGCGATTCCCGACTCAACGGGAAAGGTGCCCGTGATTCCGGTCACGTACATGAACTCGTCGGCCGCGCTCAAGGGCTTCTGCGGAGAGAACGGCGGCATTGTCTGCACAAGTTCGAACGCCTCAACCGTGCTCGAGTGGGCCTTCGAACGCGCTCACCGCGTTCTCTTTTTTCCCGACCAGCACCTCGGCCGCAACACCGCGAAGGCGATGGGCATCTCGGTCGACGACATGCCCTTGTGGCACGGTCGCCGTGAGCTCGGCGGCAACACCGCCGAAGCGCTCGAGTCGGCCAAAGTCATTCTCTGGAACGGGTTCTGCTCGGTGCACAAACGTTTCACGGTCGACCAGATCGAGAAGGCCCGAGTCGACTTCCCCGGCGTGCGCGTGATCGTGCACCCCGAGTGTCCGATGCCGGTCGTGGATGCGGCCGACGAATACGGGTCAACCGATTACATCCGCAAGGCAGTTGAGGGTGCGAAGGAGCCGAGTACCTTCGCCATCGGCACCGAGATCAACATGGTGCAGCGGCTCGCGGCGGCGCATCCGCAACACAAAATCTTCTGCCTCGACCCGGTCGTCTGCCCGTGCTCGACGATGTATCGCATTCACCCCGGGTACCTTGCCTGGGTGCTCGAACGTCTCGTCGCCGGCGAGGTCGTGAACCAGATTTCGGTGAGCCCCGCAGTATCGGGCTCGGCCAAGATCGCGCTGGAACGGATGCTCGCTGCGCTGCCCGCGTGAGCGGAGCACGGTCTGGGGTCGAGAACACAATGAAACACGTCGTCGTCATCGGGAGCGGTATCGCCGGACTCATCGCTGCGGTCGAAGCCGCGCGCACGGCCCGCGTCACGCTGCTTACCAAGTCGACCCTCGGCGAGAGCAACACTCACTACGCCCAAGGCGGCATCGCAGCCGTGACGTCGAGCGATGACAGCATTGCGTCGCACATCACCGACACGCTCGAGGCGGGCAACGGTCTGTGTTGGCCGCCCGCGGTCGACGTGCTGTGCGGCGAAGGTCCGGGTCGCATCGCTGACCTCGTGAACTTCGGCGTGAACTTCGACAAGTCGACTGACGGCAGCGGCGCGGTCGGATTCGCCCCCGGGCTCGAAGCCGCCCCCTCGCATTCCCGCAACTATCACGCCGGCGGAGACGCCACGGGCTCGGGCATCAGCGACGCACTCGTCGCGACCGTGAAGGCCAGCGTCTCCGACCTACGGGAATACGACTTCGTCATCGACATTGCCACGCACACGCCGGTCGACGGTCACCCCCGCGTGACAGGTGTCACCGTGCTCACCTCGCGGGGCACCGAGACGATCGAGGCGGATGCGGTCATTCTCGCGAGCGGTGGCGCAGGTCAGCTCTACCGTCACACGACGAACCCCGCCGTCACGACCGGGGACGGTGTGGCACTTGCATTTCGCGCCGGTGCCGTGCTCGCCGACGTCGAGTTCTACCAGTTCCATCCCACCGCGCTGGCGGTACCGGGCTCGTTCCTCGTCTCCGAAGCCGTACGCGGTGAAGGTGCCGTGCTGATCAACAACTCTGGCGATCGCTTCATGACGAAAGTGGATGAGCGCGCCGAACTGGCCCCACGCGACGTCGTGGCTCGTGCAATCCAGCGTGAGATGCTCGCGCAAGGCGGAGAGCCCGTGATGCTCGATGCGACCGCCCTCGGCGCTGAGTTCTTAGGCCGACGATTCCCCAGCATCAACGCGGCGTGCGCGCGCTACGGACTTGACTGGGCACGAACGCCCATCCCCGTCACGCCGGCAGCACACTATTGGATGGGCGGCGTGGCGACCGACACGTTCGGTCGGTCATCCGTGGAGGGATTGTTTGCCGTCGGCGAGGTCGCCTGTACCGGAACGCACGGAGCGAATCGCCTCGCCAGCAACTCGTTGCTCGAATCGGTCGTGTTCTCACACCGCGCGGTCGCCGCGCTCGACGAACCGTGGCCGACCGACCCTCCCTCAGTGCGATGGGTCGACCAACCGCCGCTCGCTAACCTCGTCGTGAACGAACCGTCAAAACAGGGTGCCGAAGTCGTCGACCGCATCGAACTGCAAACCATGATGTGGGACAACGTCGGACTCGCCCGCGACGCCGCCGGACTCGAGGCAGCCCGAGCGCGAATTGCCGGATGGCGTGCCGCGCCGGTGAACCGCCGACTGTTTCCCGACTGGGAAGACGCGAACCTGTTGCTTCTCGCCAGCGCGGTGACCGAAGCGGCGCTGGCTCGCGAAGAATCGCGTGGCGCGCACTACCGACTCGATTTCCCTGAGACCGTCCCGGGTGATGCACGACCCATCGTGCTCATTCAGAAAGGCGCATGATGCTCGATCAGCGAACCGTGAACGAGGTGGTTGCGGCCGCCCTGCACGAAGACGCTCCGTGGGGAGACGTCACGAGTGAGTACCTCATTCCTCAGGGCGCGACCGCGACCGCGAACCTCGTCGCGCGCGAGCCAGGTGTGTTCGCGGGCGCAGCTGCGTTCGAGGCGTCCTTCACGTTGACCGACCCTCGCGTGCGCGTTGAGTGGAAGATCGCCGAAGGTGCGAGATTCGCTGCGGGCGAAGTGCTTGCCCGAGTCAGCGGGCCGGCGCGGGGCATCCTCACCGGTGAACGCATCGGGCTGAACTTCGCCCAGCGCATGTCTGGCATCGCGACGCTCACCGCCGAGTTCGTCGAGCTCGTCGCCGGTACGAAAGCCGTCATAGCGGATACGCGCAAAACGACCCCGGGCCTGCGCGCGTTCGAGCGTCACGCGGTTGTATGTGGTGGCGGACACAACCACCGCTTCAGCCTTTCCGACGCCGT
>CAZYYL010000035.1:0-9616 GCA_964651425.1 uncultured Microbacteriaceae bacterium
GCTCATCATCGCTGCGTCATTCGTCACGGCTTCATTCGGTGCGATCACCATGAGTTCATCTCACATGATCGCTTCAACATCCTCAGCCTCGTCGTCATCTGCGAGCCCAAAACCGACAACGAAACGCACCCCGAGCGCGACGCCCACTCCGTCACAGACCGCGACGCCAACCCCCACTGCGCGCACCGGCGCGACCGGCGACGCACTGACCTTCACCGCGCTGCTTGCCGAGCTCCCCGAAGATGACTCACCCACCTCGCACACCGGTTACGCGCGTGACCTCTTTAATGTGTGGTCGGATGCCAACGGCGACGGATGCAACACACGCGCCGAAGTTCTCAAAGCGGAGACGACCTCGCCGGTCACTCTTCACGGAACGTGCACCATTGATACAGGCAGCTGGTACTCGGCCTACGACGGCACGTGGTTCACGAGTGCGGGTGACGTCGACATCGACCATTTCGTGCCGTTGAGCGAAGCGTGGAAATCCGGTGCGTGGCAGTGGAGTTCGCAAACCCGGGCCGCGTACGGAAACGATCTCGGATACGCGGCCAGCTTGCTTGCCGTATCCGCTTCGTCAAATCGTTCGAAGAGCGACCAAGACCCGGCGCAGTGGTTACCGTCGAATCGCGACATCTACTGCGACTATGCCGCGACGTGGGTGGCCGTAAAGTGGCGCTGGGGCCTGACGGTCGACAGTCCCGAACGCGCGACGCTGTCCAATATTCTGAGCGGATGCTCGACCCTGACGGTCATCGTGCCCGATCGCGCATCCGTCACCATCGACGCAGGCGCACAATCGGGTGTGCCGGCTCACGGCGGGAACGGTTCGGGCGACGGTGTCGTCGAGCCAAACTTCGGCACGTGCAAAGTCGCGAAGGCGAACGGGTACGGCCCGTATATCAAGGGCATCGATCCCGAGTACGACTTCTACCGCGACGGCGATGGCGACGGCAAGGTGTGCGAGTAGGCCGAGCCGCATGGCGCCCACGTCGGTAAGACCGCGACAAACGTCGCGGCAACGACGAAGGCCCCGACATTCCGTCGAGGCCTTCGCGAGCTAGCTTTCTGCTGGCTTTTCAGTCTTGGTCGTAAGAACTGAGGTCTTACTTGTTGCTGCAACCGCAGCTACCGCCGCAGCAACCGCCACCTTCGCCGCCACCGAGGGTGGCCGAGGGGGCTTCCAGCTTGATGTTTGCGCCTGTCATGAGCACTCCTTTGTTCGGTTGTTGCTAACGGCGAGCCGTTAGCGCCGGGCAACTATTCCCGGTGGTCTGTATCAAGTGTGCGCCTTCTTCTGGCGAAAGCGCAACAACAGCGCGCCGGTGTGTGCAGAATTACGCCAACGGATGAACGAGCTCCGGCCCGACATTACGCACGTTGCCCACGCGAGGGTCCACTCGGAAGTACTCGAGCGTCTCGGCCACACGCCCACTCGAACTCACGGCAAAGTCAATCGCAGCATCGGCGTTCGCGAAGTTTCCGGCAAGCCACTCGTCGGTGTCACCCGGCTCGAGCATCACGGGCAACCGGTCGTGCAGCCACGCGGCCGGACCGACCGATGCCCGCGTGATGATCGCCATCGACCGAAAGTAACCCTGGTCACCGCCCGTCCAGTCTTCGTAGATGCCGGCGAATGCCAGTCCTTGCGGCGCGTGGATGAAGTACGGCTGCTTCAGTCCGTCGGCACCCACGTGCCATTCGTAGTAGCCCGTCGCAGGCACGACGCATCGGCGGTGACGGAACGCGCCGCGAAACATGCCGTTCGTGGCGACCGTTTCGATGCGCGCGTTGATCGGTTGCGGACGTTCAGTGACTGACTTCTTCCACGAGGCGACGAAACCCCAGTGCACGAATTCGGCGTGTTGTTCGATGGCGCCGGTGTGCGTATCCGCTGACTCAATGACCACCGGAACCGCGGTACTCGGCGCAATATTGAAGTTCTCGAAGGCGGTCGGCCAGCCGGGCAGATTCGCGAGGAGGTCGGGAAGATTTCCAGTGAGCGTGCGTGCGACAACATAGCGACCGCACATTGCGCACCTCCCGTTGCTTTCGTGCGCAGTGGACAGCGCATCCCGTACGAGTTCAACCCTACGGGCGTAATGTGATGAGAGATAAGGAGTAATCATGAGCACAGTTGAACTTGCCGTGACGGGCATGACATGTCAGCACTGCGTGACGTCGGTGACGAGTGCACTCGAAGAGCAACCACACGTGGTCGGCGTGACGGTCGACCTCGAGGCCGGCCGGGCGTCGGTAGAAACCGATGGCGAGGCCGACGTTGCGGAATTGATTGCGGCAGTCAAAGAGTCCGGTTACGAAGCGGTTCCCGCTTAGCCGCCCGACATTGGTCGCACTGCCAGCCCTGTGACTGTCGGTGGGTGGGTCTATGGTGACCACTCGTATTGATTCCGACGGAGATGGGGACACATGACCGGGCGACGACCACAACAGCACTCCTGCAACTTGCGCACTGCCGGGCATGCCGGCAACCCCGGGATTCCCGACTTTGTCGACCGGCCCGTTCGTTGGGTACAAGGCCACATCGAGACAATGTCGATTGACGTCATCGACGAGGTCCCCGGCGCGCAACCGATTCGCTTTGTGCCAGACCTCTCAATGCCGCACAACACCGAGGATCCCATCGGCATCGCCATCGATCTGTATCATCACTCGTCGGTGCTCATTCGCAATCTGGTCGCTCGAGGTTTCACACCGCTGTGGTACCCGACGGCCCAGGCATTGTTCGTGGGGCATCGGGTCTTTCACATGAGTCTCGAGCCAGTGCCGTTATGCGAAGCCGTGGTTTCGTCAGGACGCCTCAGCGAAGATATGCGCAATCAGATTCGACGCGAGATGCTTCAGGAAAGCATCGCGAGTTATCGTGCCGCTTTTGACGAGTGGCTGCGCACCGGAACGATTCTTAGCGACGTTCCCGTGCACGGACTCTTGAGCCACCTCATGAAGGCTTGGGCGCAACCCGGATTCGAACCGGATTTTCTCCACCAGGCTTTTCGCGAGGTACTCCTCGACGAATTTCGTGAAGCTACCCAGCGTGCCCTGAATTGAGCTCGAGTAGCACGACACCCGCCACAATCAAACCGAGGCCGACGAATCCCCACGGGGCAATCGTTTCTTTGAACAAGAAGATGCCGAGAATCGCGATGAGGGATGTTCCGACGCCAGCCCACACGGCGTAGCCAACGCTCATCGACAGACCTTTGCTGAGACCGA
The DNA here is from genome assembly GCA_964651425.1 of uncultured Microbacteriaceae bacterium. Lineage (GTDB taxonomy): Bacteria > Actinomycetota > Actinomycetes > Actinomycetales > Microbacteriaceae > RFQD01. The sequence continues at coordinate 3,235 of CAZYYL010000035.1, forward strand.
TGCCGAGCATGGCGAACGACGCGACGTAGCCAACTACGCAAATGAGGGATGGCAACAGCTTCGTGAATCCATCGCTCAGCTTCAACGCGGTCGTGCCAATGACCTCAGTCACGATGGCGGCAGCAAGTAATAAGTATGCGAGCATGCCGCTATTCAATCAGGTCGAACGAAGGTGCGCCGGGTGGGCGCCGGGGCCAATCCGGCAAAGCAAATACTCCGTCGCCGACCAGGTCGAGCAGGTTGCCCTCCACGATGGGTCGATCTGACTGGTTATAGAACGCGAAATGGTCATTCTCGTTCATACCGAATGCTTCGATCATGACGAGCATCACCTCGATGGCGACCACGTACCAACTAAACCCTGGCAAGTAGGTCTTAGTGGCCAACGGACTCACCGAACCCGGCGTGCTCCAGAATCTACGGTCGAGCGCTTCCAGCTCTGACGACGTAAATGCTGTGCCGTTCGTCGGTCGCCCCGACCCCACCTCAGCCTGGAGTGATCCGTCGAGCTTCAGCCAGAACTGCATAAATGGCGCTGAGTCTTCGCGGCCCGAAGCTTCGGTGAGCAACTGAATTCCGAAGTTCTTGTCGTAGTCGAGTTGTTCACCGATCGCGCTGATGGCGTAGGCCATCGACGACCATCGTCCACCAAGCCCGGGCTCAAGGAAGATGTGCGTGAGGGCTTTCTCGGAGCGGTGCTCTCCGTCATACGGTTGCACATCTGCGATTGCGCGAGTGTGCCACCCTGCCCGCTCGGCTATGCGGTGAGCTTCGGCGGTCGTGCGCGCAACGCAACCAAACGATTCGTAGGGAGCTGTATTACTCAGCGCTTGGCGCACCCGGAAAGTGAAGACCTGTTGGGGATACTTCTGCGGGAATCGGTGTGCTGGTGTAATCGGTGAAGCGGCCATGCCGCACTCCTCTCGCTCGATACACCTTTATGGTGCCGTGAGGGTGTGACACTGACCGTGTCCGCGGCGAAGTCCCGCAGGGAATCGAGGGGGGTCTAGAACGCGATACGGGCGAGCAACTCAGCGAGCTGTTTGCGCTCGGCGAGGCTCAGCTGCGACATGGGATCGTTCTCCATGGTCGTGAGCTTCTCACGCGCCGTGGCGAAGAGTTCTTCTCCCTGCGGTGTGGCCTTGATGACGATGCTGTTCTTGCTGCGCGTATCCGGTCGGCGTGCAATAAGAAAGAGTCGCTCGAGTTCGTCAACGAGAAGCTCAGCTTCGGCGTCGGAAACAAGCAGAATTTGTGCGATCTCGGTGATGGTCGGGCTGGCATCGGAACATGCCAACGCCATCAAAAAGTACGTGCCGGCGTTGAGGCTGAATTCACTCAGGTACGGCATCGCACGAGCGGCGTTCACTGCACGAGCGCGAGCGAGCAAGAAATCTGAGTCGGTGAAGAGGTAGTGATCTTGGAACCGAGCCAGTGTGACGTCGTCGATGCTCGTATCGCGGGTTTCGATGGGCTTGGACGCAGACATGGGTATAACCCTACTCACGAGCCCTCTTGAATTCGATTCCAGCGTGGGCTTAAGCCCTAGGCGCAGCCGCACCCGGCACGGACCCGGCATGAACAGAACCATGGATACGCCGCCCCAGTTCGACGGCCACCTCCGTCACCGCGGCCACGAGAGTTTCGCGCGCATCCGCTTCAGGGAACGTCACGGCGACCGCCGCCGCAGGCCACCCCGCATGGTCGAGCACTGCGACGGCAACGGACGACAGTCCGGGTGTCACGTCACCATCCTCGGTCGCGAAATCGAGTTGGCGCAGAGGTTCGAGAACGCGCTTGACCGACGCATATTCTTTGGAGTCGGGGTACAGCGCACGCACCTGAGCAAGGGGCAGCTGGGCCAACATGGCACGCCCGCTCGCTGTCTTGATGGCGGGGAGACGCACGCCGACGTCGGTCACGAGACTCGGGCGATTGCGCGCACGCTCTTCGACGAGGTAGATGACATCGGTTCCGTGCAGCAGTGCCAGGTGCGCACTCTCGCCGACCTTGTCGACGAGCTTTGCAATCAGAGGTGCGCCGAGTCGTGTGAGCGGCTGCTGCCGCGTATAGCTCGACGCCAGAGTGTATGACGAGGGCCCAAGTCCAAAGCGCTTCTCTTCAGGAAAATGCGCGACATAACCGCGCTCCGCCATGACGGTGAGCATTTGATACACGGATGATCGTGGCAGGTTAAGCCCTGTCGCCACAGTTTGCGCCGCAACGGGCCCGCGCTGGGCACTTAAGAAGTCGAGAATGCGCAAGGTGTTGTCCGCTGCGGGCACACGAGTCACGATTTCTCTCCAATCTCGACCGGCAGGGCTGCGTTGACTGTCTGGCATTTCAGACACTAGTGCCATGCGGGCTCACGCGCCACCGAGTGCTGACGAGTGAAATGGTGGGATGCGCGAAGTCACCGTTGGCTCTGGTCCTGTTTCCATCGACGATGTTGTGGCTGTTGCCCGCAACGACGTTCCCGTTCGGCTCGACGCCGATTCGCTCGCCCGCGTTGCCGCAAGTCGCGCAGTGATCGACGCGCTCGCGTCCGACCCGAACCCCCACTACGGAATCTCAACGGGCTTCGGCGCTCTCGCGACGACATTCATTGAACGCGACCGACGCGCACAATTGCAGTTATCGCTCGTGCGATCACACGCCGCAGGTATGGGCGCCGAAGTTGAGCGCGAGGTCATCCGCTCGCTCATGTTGCTGCGTTTGAGCACCCTGATGACCGCGCGCACCGGAATCCGCCCGGTCGTGTGCGAGACCTACGCGGCCGTGCTCAACGCGGGCATCACGCCCGTCGTGCGCACGTACGGCTCGCTCGGGTGTTCGGGTGACCTGGCTCCACTGTCACACTGCGCACTCGTACTCATCGGCGAGGGAGACGTGCGTGACGCATCCGGAAACCTCACCACGGCGCAGAAGGCGATGAAGTCGGCGGGCATCACGCCCGTCAAGCTCGAAGAAAAAGAAGGTCTCGCGCTGATCAATGGCACCGATGGAATGCTCGGCCAACTGTGCCTAGCGATTCACGACCTGTCTTCCTTGCTCACGGTCGCCGAACTCGCTGCCGCGATGAGCATCGAAGGACTCATGGGCACCGATAAGGTTTTCGCCGCCGACCTGCAGCGTCTGCGCCCGCAGGCGGGTCAGGCGATCTCGGCCGCCAACATCGCTGCGGTGCTTGCCGACTCCCCCATCGTGCACTCACACGCCGGCCCCGAAGACGGTCGCGTGCAAGATGCCTATTCTTTGCGCTGCTCGCCGCAGGTCATCGGTGGCGCACGCGATACGGTCGCACACGCAATCCGCGTGGCCGAAGCCGAGCTCGCCAGCGCGGTCGACAACCCGGTACTCACCGAAGATGGCCGCGTTGAGTCGAACGGCAACTTTCACGGCGCACCGGTTGCCTACGTGCTCGACTTTCTCGCGATCGTCGCCGCCGACGTCGCGTCAATAAGCGAACGTCGCACCGATCGCTTTCTCGACAAGTCGCGCAACCAGGGTCTCCCGCCATTTCTCGCACACGAAGCCGGCGTTGATTCTGGTCTGATGATCGCGCAGTACACGGCGGCCGGACTCGTGAGTGAAATGAAGCGACTCGCGATGCCCGCATCCGTCGATTCGATTCCGTCGTCGGCCATGCAAGAAGACCACGTGTCGATGGGATGGCATGCCGCTCGCAAGCTTCGTACATCAGTGGATGCGCTCACGCGCGTGCTGGCGATCGAGCTTGTCACGGCGTCTCGAGGACTCGCGTTGCGCGCACCACTCGAGCCCTCGCCCGCAAGCCGGGCCGTCATCGCAACACTCACGAAAGCCGGAGTCCAGGGCCCCGGACCCGACAGGTTCCTCAGCCCCGAACTCGAGGCTGCGGCCGACGCGGTTGCGAGTGGCGCCGTGCTGAACAGCGCACGCGCGGTTATGCCTGCGCTCGCCTAACAGACGCCGACCCCGACATATTCGGCCGACCGAGTTCGCCTATTGCGAGCGGTGCGGCAGGTTGTTGTGCGTGCCGTGGATGAACCAAATCCCCTCGACCGGCACCTCGCCGACGTTGCGGAATACGTGCGGGATTGAGCAGTCAAACCCAATCGATTCACCAGGGTTGAGCACAAAGACCTCGTTCCCGATTGTCACCTCGAACGTTCCCTGCATGATGTAGCCATATTCATAGCCGTCGTGCACGACCGTCTCGCCCGAGTCGGTTGACGTGGATCCCGGTTCGTAGACCAGCTTCATGAAGTTGCACGAGGTTTCGGGCGTTGCGGCCAGGCGCTCCCAGTGCACTCCGTGAGCAACGCCGACTTGCGCGCGGTGCGCCGGGTGAATCAGTGAGATGCGGTTCGTGTACGCACTGTTGCTCCAAATTCGCGCCGGATCTTTTTCATCCCCGTCGCCGACCTCCATGTGCGGCACATTTCCCGTGTGCACAGTGGGCTCGGCTCCACTTTCAGCCTCAAAAAGTTCGTCAATTTTGAAGTTCAGGATGCGGGCAAAAGAGAACAGCGTTGCGACCGACGGCTGCGACTTGCCGTTCTCGATCTGGCTCAAGAACGAGGGTGAGACGTCCGCCTCCCGCGCCATCTCGCGCAGAGACAGTCCAGCAGCTACGCGGTGTTCTTTGAGCCGCGTTCCGATGTTTTGCAACATGTGGACTCCTTCGTCAAACCGGTGTCTCAGGGGATTCGGCGACCATCCGAAACTTATGCGCCGCCTGAATGCTACCGACTGGCGAACATTTTTCTGGGAGGTTGTCGACCTGTCTAATCTAGTGAACAGTGTACAGTCAGGTGTTCACATTTAGCGAACAATGCTTTAGCCTCGTAGGTAGTGGTCAACGAGGACCGCTTCATCGTCAGAAAGCGAGGATTGGCAGACATGTCACTCACTCTCGATGCGGTGCACCACACCGCCATCATCGTCAAGAACCTTGACAAGTCGATCTATTTCTACCACGACCTTCTTGGGCTTGAGTTTTCGAACGAGCCGAGCCCGTGGTTTGAAGGCCCGGAGCTCGAGAAGGGCGTCAACGTTCCTCACGCGAAACTTCGTCAAGTTTCACTCTGGGTCGGCAAGAATTCGACCCTCGAGCTAATCGAATACGCCAACCGTCCCGACGGGAACGACACCCCGATTCAGCAGAACTACCTCGGCGCCATGCACATGGCGTTCCAGGTGCCGAATATCGAGCAGGCGTTCGAAGAACTGCGGTCGAAGGGCATCGAATTTTATTCGGAGCCGAATATCGTCGACGACGGCGTTCTCGCCGGATGGCGCTGGGTCTACTTCCACGACCCCGATGGCATTCCCCTCGAACTCGTCGAAGTTGCCTATTACAACGAGGATGACCGCAAGGCGGGCATCGCGAAGTACCTTGCCAACCGCCCCAAGTTCGAGGATCTCTAAACCGACAACGCCGCGACCGCCGCGGTTGCGTGCGCACCGGACCCGCACACGATGAAGAAGCCCGGTACCTGAACTCAGGTGCCGGGCTTCTTCCGTTGCTCACAACAGCAAGGATTAGCGTTCGATTAGTTGACCTTGGTCAACACCTTCATCTGGTTACCGTTCGGGTCGATGAGGACATCAAAGCCCTTGGTGACGACGTCATCGAGTTCGATGACCGAGCTGACGACCTTCTCGATCGGGTATCGACCGGATGCGGCCAGACGGATGATGCGAGGCCAGTCAGTGATGAGGTAGCACCAGTTGCCGACGATGGAGAGGTCTTTCTCCGAGAGTTTCATCGCGTCAATCGTTGCGGGCTTCGTGTGCAGGCCCGTCTGTGCGATCTTGCCCGAGCGCTTGGTGTACTCGATGCCCGCCTGGAGTCCGGGTGTACTTCCCGAGCACTCAATCGTGCGGTCGAAGCCCTTGCCCTTGGTGATGTCCTTCATGAGCTCGTCGAATCCCGCATCCATCGGGTTCACGACACGACCCAGGTCAAACGTCTTGGCGAACGCAGCACGCTCGGGGTTTGGGTCGGAGATGACAACCTCGGTCGCACCGAGGGCGCTCGCATAAAGGGCCGAGAGCATGCCGATGGGGCCGGCGCCCGTGACAAGCACGATGTCGCCGCCCGTGATGCCCACCCGGTCGACACCGTACGCAGCGACACAAGCGGGCTCAACGACAGCACCCTGTAGGTCGGTGACCTCTTCGGGCAGCACGGAGACCTGGTACTCCTTGAGCACGGCGAGCTGGCCAAGGCCACCCGTTTCTGCGCTCAGACCCGTGCAGGCGAATCGACGGCAGAGGTGTCCGCGGCCAGTGCGGCACTCGTCACAACGGCCACACACGATGGCCGGCATGATCGCGACGCGGTCGCCCACCTTTACGTCTGTGACGGCCTTACCGACCTCGACAACGCGAGCAG
>CAZYYL010000036.1:0-9368 GCA_964651425.1 uncultured Microbacteriaceae bacterium
GACGGAGGCCGCCTCGCGGCGGCCTCCTGCAACGCAATCCGACAAGGACTACATCTTATACTTGAGGCCCGTGGCGGCCTTGAACACGACCTTGCGGCCGGCGGGGATCTTGATGCTCTCGCCGGTCTTGGGGTTGCGGCCGACCTTTTCCTTGGTGGCGCGCACTTCGAAGGTGCCGAGACCGAAGATGTTCACGCCACCGGTGCCGACGGCGAGAACGCCGGTGAGAATCAGGAGTGTGTCGCCCGGAAAGATGAATCCGACAAGCAGACCGGTTTCGGCGAAGATAATGGCGCACACGCCAATCAATGCGTAGGCACCGAACCCATCAATCAAGTTGGCAGGGTCGAGAAACGAAATCAGCGCACTGTGCATGTGCTCAAGGCTACTCTGCACGCATTGCGCGAAGTTCCGCTCGCTCGCGGCGCCAGGTCACCACGCTGAACACGATCGACGCCGTGATGAACACGCCGGCGATGACGTAGGCGGCGGATTTGACGGCGGGGATGCTCGCCGCGAAGTATCCGGTCAACGTGAGCCCGACACCCCACGCGAGCGCACCGACGAGGTTGCTCGTGAGGAACTTGGCATAGTTCATGCGCCCGATGCCGGCGACCCAAGGAACAAAGACGCGTGCCCAAGGGATGAACCGGGCAATGACGACCGACCACCACCCGTACGAGCGGTAAAACCTGTCGGTGCGGTCGATGAGCTTGCGCAGGCGCGGTCCGCTCTTCTTGTCCAAATAGGGACGACCGAGGTGGCGACCGAGGATAAACCCCACCTGATCGCCGATGAACGCGGCGATGCCCACGCCGAGAGCGAGTATCCAGATTTCGAGGCTCGGGCTGGCTGCCGTGACTAGACCGGCCGCGAACAACAACGAGTCACCTGTGATGAACGGGATGAAGGCGCCGACGAACAAGCCGGTGCCGGCAAAAACGAGACCCCACACCGCGAGGTAGAAAATTGCGACGGCGGCCGTGCCGAAGTGCGGACCGAGCGAGCTAAACCAATCGGACAGCTGCCCGTCGAAAGCCGACATGAAAACGGGGTGGTTCATTGTGATCACGTGCGGGAGAAGGGACTTGAACCCTCACGCTCGAAAGCACAGGAACCTAAATCCTGCGTGTCTGCCAATTTCACCACTCCCGCGGTGAGCCAAGTCTAAATCGCGTGGGGATAACTCATCTTCCGCATGGTCGTGAGCGAACAAGAATTCGGGCGTGAAAACGATGATTTCGCTTCAATCGCGGCCCGCAACGCCGATCGTGTCGATTGTCGCGGCAACCCGAGATCGACTCGCCCACCGTGACGGAGTTTCGAACGCTGACATCGATGACGCGGTCGTCGCCGAGGTCGGTTCTCGGGTCGACACGGGCGAAATAAATCCCGCCCAGCATGCGGATGTGCTCGCACTGGTGCGCGCAGAGCTGAGCGGGTTCGGCCCCCTACAGCCACTCCTCGATGACCCGACCATCGAAGAGATTTGGATCAACGCCCCCGATGACGTGTTCGTCGCCCGGTCGGGTGTGTCCGAACGATGCGATCTCACCCTCGAGGCACACCAGGTTCGTGAATTGGTCGAGCGGATGCTCCGCGCCACCAACCGTCGCGTCGACTTGTCCACCCCGTTCGTTGACGCATCCTTGCCCGATGGTTCGCGTCTGCACGTCGTCATTCCCGACATCACGCGTCGGCACTGGTCGGTGAACATCCGCAAGTTCTCGCGGTCCATCGCGACGATGACCGATCTCGTCCAGCGCGACTCGCTCACCCAACAGGCGGCCGAGTTCATCCGCATGTGCGTGCTCGCAAAGGCGAACATTCTCGTGTCGGGCGCGACACAGGCCGGCAAAACCACGATGCTCAACGCGGTGCTGTCGTGCGCACGCGACCGGGAGCGCATCGTGACCGTTGAAGAAACCTTCGAGCTGGATGTGCGCGCCGACGATGTCGTGTCGATGCAGTGTCGCCAGCCCAACCTCGAAGGCAACGGCGAGGTCGGGCTGCGCCGGCTCATCAAGGAAGCCCTGCGCATGCGACCCGACCGACTGGTGGTTGGCGAGGTGCGTGAGGCCGAGAGCCTGGACCTGTTGATCGCGCTCAACAGCGGACTCCCGGGTGCCTGCTCGATTCATGCCAACAGCGCAGCGGATGCCCTCAACAAACTGTGCACGCTGCCACTCCTTGCCGGCCGCAACATCGACTCATCGTTCGTTGTGCCCACAGTTGCGGCATGCATTGACGTCGTTGTGCACTGCGAGCTCGACCGATTCGGCGCTCGCCGTGTGCGTGAGATTGTGATGCCGACCGGTCGAACCGGGGACGGTGTCGTCGAGTCGGTGACGATTTTTCGGCGTGACCGCGATCGCGACGCCACTCAAACGAACGGCTCACTGCTCTGGACCGGTGAGATGCCACCGCGTCTCGACCGATTCGAATCAAGCAGTCTCGACCCGCAGGTGGTTTTGGTCGGTGACCGATGATGTCACTCAATATCGCTGCCCTCGCGCTTGCCGTGGTCTGCTCAGCGGGCGTGGCGCTGGTGGGGTCCGCATTTCTGTGGCCCCGCGCATCCGCTTCGACCGAGCCAGACCTGCCGCAACGCCGACGGATTGCCAGCGAACGACTTCGAGCACTCCTCGATGAAGCGGGGTATGCACGAGTTTCGGTCGGCGCGTTCGTCGTTGGTTTCTTCGCCATCGGCGTCGGGGCGTTTCTGGTGTTGTTCCTCGTCACGCCAATTCCGACTCTGGCATTCTGCGGAGGCGCGGTTGCGCTGGTTGCGCCGATATCGTGGCTCATGCGACGACGCATCCGTCGCGCGCGGGAACGCGAGGCGTTGTGGCCGGATGTCGCGGACACACTTGTCTCACTCCTGCGGTCCGGGTCGAGCCTCGCCGACGCCGTCACGCATCTCGGTCAGGTGATGCCCGCATCCATCGCGCTGCCCGCTCGAAATTTTGGCGAGCGGACGCGCGCCTCGGCGAATATCGGCAAGTGCCTCGACGACCTCAAGGCCGAGTGGGCAGACCCGGCGGCAGACCGCATCGTCGAGGCGTTGAAAGTCACTCGTGACGTGGGCGGAGCGCGACTCACAACTGTGCTTCGCGAACTCTCGCAAGGTTTACGCAAGGACCTCGCCATTCGACGCGAAGTTGACGCTCGGCAAAGTTGGATTCGCGTTGCTGCAGGCATCGGTGCGTCGGCGCCCTGGGCGGTAGTGCTGTTGCTCGCGACGAGATCCGAAGCGGTGCGGGCGTATCAAAGCCCCGCGGGTGCGACATTGATCGCGGGCGGTCTCGTCGTCACCGTCATCGCGTATCGGGTGATGATCCGAATCGGTCATGTGCCCCCTCAAAAGAGGTGGTTCGCATGATGGCACTTGTTGTCTCTCTGCTCGTCGGTTTGGGGCTGGGCAGCGGATTCTGGCTTACGTGGCAAGCGGCGGCGAAGCCCCGATCGAACACGGTGCGCATTGCCGCTTATGTGTCCGACCTATCCGACGAGGCCCATGATGTCGCCGTGGCAGCAGTGAAGGGGCGAGCCACTGCGATGCCGCTCGCGCGTCTTACTGAGTTGTCTGTGCTCGCCCGCGACGACAAAGCCACCTCCAACCTTTTGGCACGCGCCGGTAGCGAGTTGACGGCATCGGAGTGGCGACTGCGACGCATCTTCGCCACTGGCCTCGCGGCACTCGGTGGGCTTATTGTCGGATCGGCGTACGGTTTGGCGATGCAGAACCCCGCAGCGGTATTAGGGTTCGCCCTCGTTGGGGCAATCGCCGGATGGGTGCTCCCGTTGTGGTCGCTTCGGCGTCGGGTGCGTATCCGGTCTCAATACCTCGAAGAAGAAATGGCCGTCGGGCTCGAAATGCTGGGACTCTGCGTCTCGGCAGGCGAGGATCTCGTGGCGGCATTGGCGCGTGTTGCCGAGCTGGGGTCGGGTCCGTTCAGTCAGGCGCTCAGGGACGCCGTCGCACAAATCGCCCTGGGCGTTCCGGTGACGACGGCGCTCGACGCGACCGCGCGGGCAGTCGATGTGCCGAGTTTTTCCCGCGCGATCGAGCACCTCACGGCGACACTCGAACGTGGCACGCCCCTCGTCGACGTGCTGTCGGCTCAGATGACGGATGTGCGCGACGAGGCCAAGCGCCGACTCATCGAGTCGGCCGGCCGCAACGAGGTTCTCATGCTCGTGCCACTCGTCTTTCTTATCCTCCCCGTGACCATCGCGTTCGCAGTGTTCCCGGGGCTCATCGCCATTCAGTCCGGCATGTAGATAAATAAATCCCCTCAGACGAGGTCTAGGGCGTAGCCTCAGCACTAGTCACCGCAAATCGTGGTGGCTGTATGGGAAAGGTTTCAAAGAAGATGCTTTCACTGACACAAGGCGATTCGATGCTCTCTGTAGCAACGACCGCAATGTTTATTCTCGGGTTCGTCGGCATGGCGGCCGGCACCCTGTACTTCCTGCTTGAGAAGCCGGAGCTGAAGCCACAGCACCGCAGCGTCGCTATCTACGCATCCATCATCACGTTTGTCGCCGCCATCATGTACTTCATGATGATGACGCTCGCTTTGGGTGGTGCCGCTAATCAGACGATGCCGCTGCGCTACATCGACTGGATCATTACGACGCCGCTGTTGCTCCTCGAGTTCGGAATCGTCGCCGCGCTCGCTGGCGCCGTGAAGAAGGGCCTCATTGCCCGCCTGATGGTTGCTGACGTCATCATGATCGTCACCGGATTCCTCGGTGAAATCAGTGTTCCCGGCGACGCGATGACCTATGTCTGGTTCATCCTTTCGTGCATTGCGTGGATCTGGATTATCGTCGAGGTCTTCGGGCTCAAAGCATCGGGAAGCGGATATGCAGCCAAGGCCGTGGGAACCATGAAGTGGTTCGTCATCATCGGGTGGTCCATCTACCCGCTCGGCACGGCCATTCAGCAGTTCATGTCGATCAACGCAGCTGACGGGAAGTCGCTCACGACGGCCGGGCTCGTTGCGGCGTGCATCTACATCGTTGCTGACCTCACGAACAAGGTTGTCTTCGGCATCGTTGCCGTGCGCGCGGCGAAGAATTCTTAGTTCGCAAGACGGAAAAAGTGGGGCTCAGCTTCGGCTGGGCCCCATTCTTTCGTTTGCGTTGTTGACCGCTTGATTTATGACTAGCGTTCGCGGCGCGAACGGGAAATTCGCTTCTCGACCCGGGTCAGACTCGCATCGAGGCGCTTGAGCGTTGAGCGGAGTCTGTCATCGATTGCGAATTCGCGTAGACGACGACGTCCGTTAAACGAGCCCAGTGCCATCGCGAGGAATCCTGCGCCGAGCATGGCCGTTGCGAGCAACTTCTCCGCGGAGAGACCCGTCAGCGGCAGGCCACCCGCAGGCTCATCCGTCACGATGATTGATTGAGTCACGGATGCCTGGCTCGCGGTGCTCGTGCCGATGCCGCCGTATTCGACGAGGTAGCCGGGAACCGTGTCGGAACCAAGCGGCGTGTTGGGTAGATCATTCCATCGACCAACGGAACCATTCCAGTTTGTGACGGCAAAGCCTTCGTGCCATCCGGGTAACTCCGAGTATTGGTAGTTGTTCGGTTCCGAGTCGGAGACACTTTCCCACGAGGAGAAATAACCTGCGTCCGTCGTGCCCCCGCCCACATCCCATGCGGTCTGGTGGAAAAAGATTGTTCCGGCTTCCGGGCCGGTCTTCCATTCAAATGCAAGTCCTGCGGCATCGGTCGTGTCATACAGGGCGTCATATGATCCGTCAATGTTGGCATTTGAGCGGGCTGCGCCAATCCACGCGTTCACAGCACTGGTTTTGTTGGCGATGAAGTCATTCTCATTCGAGTCGGTGAGCGTGGCGAGGTAGCCGGTCATGCCGAGGAGCGACTTCCCGGAGGCGGCAACTTGCGCGTCACCCCATGAAATATCTCCGGCATCCACGGCGACATACTCGTAGTAATGCTGGTTGGCCGGGTAGTAGAAGTATGTTCCGGCGCCACCCGGTGCTTCCGTGACCGACACGTCAATCGTGGCGTCACCCGCGGCAGCAGGTGCATCTAATGTCAACGAGGCAAGGGCTGCCTCAATGTCGCTGTATGCGCCTTCAAATCCGAATGAGTCGGAAGGCAGTGTGATGTCGGAATAGCCAACCAGCGCGGTGAGGCCGGACGTAGTGCCGAGGGAGAGCTGGCCCGACGTAGTTGACACGATGGCGATGTAGGTCGTGCCCGAGTTGAATCCGCTCAGGGCGATGCCCAGGCTATTGCCCGATGATCCAGGAGCCGCGGAAGTCGCGCCGACAACGACGGTTTCGCCGGTCGCCTGAGCACTGAGTGGTCCGCTGAGAGAAAAAGCGCCCATAGCCAAAGCGGCGGTAGCAAATTTCATGGCGTTCTTCACGGGTTTGTCCTCTTGGTCTGGGGGCAACTAACAAGGGATAAGTGTACCTCTGGTTTAGTGCCGTCAGGTGAAACTCCGCCCAGCCTGCATCTGTGGAAAACCTACGTCGACGACGCAACGGTGTCGTCAGACTCGGCGTCGTTATCAATCGCAAAAGGAGACACATCATGAACCGCATCACACGCTTTCTCAACGACGAACAGGGCGACGTTCCTGGCTGGGTGCTCATCACACTCATGACTGCCGGCATCGTTGTCGCGCTGTGGGCCGTCGCTGCGCCGGCGCTGAGCCAGCTTTTCAACACGGCGATTGACCGCGTCGTGTCGTTTTAGGTCGGCTGCCATGAATTTCACGAGTGATGAGCAGGGCGCCGCCACCGTGGAGTTCACCCTGGTGAGCATCCTTCTCATATTTCTCACCCTCGGCGTGCTGCAAGTTGCTCTCGTGCTTCACGTTCGCAACACGGTTGCCGACGCCGCAGCCGAAGGCGCGCGATGGGGTGCGCTCGCCGACTCGTCGCTCGATGAGGGCGTCACGCGCACGGTCGAGCTGATCGACACGGCGGTGGGTGACGGATATTCGCGCGACGTCTCCGCCGAATATACGAACTGGCGGGGCCAGCCGGCGATTCAGGTGACCATTCACACAGCGCTCCCCGTTATCGGGCTCTGGGGTCCGGCAATCGAACTGGAGGTGAGCGGCCATGCGGCGCGTGAAGTTGTCGGGTGACGAGGGTTCCGCATCCATCGAGTTCATTGCCGCGGGTGTGCTCTTGCTCGTACCGTTGATGTACCTCGTCATTGCCTTGTCGAGCGTGCAGGTCGCCATGCTGGCAGCTGAGGGCGGCAGTCGGCATGCCGTGCGCGTCTTCGTTCAAGCGCCGACCGAGGCGAGCGCGTTTAGTCGATCGCGAACGGCCGTTGACTTTGCCTTCGCGGATGCACACATCGAGCAGCGCGTTTCAACGCGAGTGACCTGCACCCCAGTGCCGACCGACTGTCTCGTGCCCGGAAGTCGTGTCACGGTGACGGTATCAACGCGCGTTCCGCTGCCATTTGTGCCTGACGTGTTCGGGCTCGCTGACATTGCGCGCGTGCCGGTTACGGCGACGTCAACAGAACTCGTCTCCAGATTTCGCGGTACCTCGTGACCCGCAACGACGAGGGGTCGAGCCTCATTCTTATCGTGTTTGCCGCGGCGATCACTGTCGCGGTGACGTTTGCGGTGTTCTCGGCAACGAGCCTTTATCTCGAGCGCAAACGACTCTTGAGTTTGGCCGATGGTGCCGCGCTCGCCGGAGCGGAGTCGTACGATCTTGCTGACGTCAGCATTCGTTCCGGGGTCGCGACGGTCACGCTCGAGTCGGGTCAGGTTCGCCGTGCAGTCCAGGGTTTTGTCGCGGCGGGCACCCCGGTTGATTTGGGTGTCGTGCGCATCGATGAAGCGCGAACCCGGGATGGTCGGTCTGCAACCGTGACGCTGTCGACGGTCTGGCATCCGCCCGTGGTGTCGTTTCTGATGCCGGCCGGCATGCGCATCGACGTGACATCGACCGCGCGCAGTGTCTTTAGCGCCAGGTAAGGCGCACGATCCTGAGCGCACCCGCAACGAGCGCGGTACCGACTGCGAGCCACCAGAGATGCCTAACATTGGCGGTGTTGCCGGCCAATATGAGTGTGCTCACGGCGAGAGGGATTGTGAAAATCGCAGCTATCCACGGCCCAATGCCAAGGGACAGCGTGGGGGTGGCGCCCGACAACGTAAGGAAGGGGGACCCAAGCATCATTGCGAGGATCGGAGCTGATCCGGTGAGGCCCGATGCAACGCGACGCCCGCGCGTGCGGACCGCGGTAATACCCAATGCGAGAGCCGAGGAAACAAGACCGCCGGCGGGAATCTGGAGCAAGAGCCAGGCGAAGCTCAGCCATGCCACATCTGAACTTGTCGACAACCAGGACCCACTGACCATGAAGGTCAACCACCCGGCGAAAACCGCCAGTGTGACGATGGTGACCTTCACGACGGGCTCTTTTTAAGAACATTGGGAGTAAGGGTCCGAACGCAAGCCTCAGGTATTCTCGACCCGTGTGAACCAGAAATCCATTGACGACCGGCTGAATCGTGGCCGTCGCAATCGAATTCGCAGATGTGCACGGCACGGAGGCCCTCACGCTCCGCGCCCTCGGCGACGCACTGGGTGTGCACCACACGGCGCTCTACCGCAATTTTCGACAGCGCTGAAGGTGTCATCAAATAGTTTCGAAAAGCAAAGTCCCGACCCCCGCGAGGTGGTCGGGACTTTGCGTTGTGCGGTGAGCGTAATGGTTACTTGCCCGCGCGCATCTTGTTCGCAACCTGAATTGCGTCACCGTACGGTGCGGTCGACTTGCGACCGGGGCGTGCGATGAACATGTAGACGAGACCGACAACGATAACGATGCCGACACCCCATTGAGCGAGCATGTCGGGAACGATGAGCTCGTAGAGTGCCCAGAGTCCGTATGCCAGAGCAGCGATGTTGACGACGATGCCCCAGCGACCGAGGTTCCAGGGGCCGGCCGGCTTCCATCCGCGGAAACGCATGATGAGCGCCGACAGAACAACGGCCTGGAACGCAATGTAAATTGCGGCGACGGCGAAGTCCGTGATCGGCACGAGCGTGTCGGGTGCGAAATAGATGACGACAGTCAAGATGAGCGGAATGATGCTCGCGACCAACAGTGCGTTCGTCGGAACCTTGTTGCGCTCCGAGATCTTTGACAACCACGGGCTCGCGGGGAGCATGCCGTCACGTGCGAACGAGTGAAGCAGGCGGCTGGCAGCCGCCTGGAGCGACAGAACGCACGAGATGAATGCCATCACAGCGATGATGAGGAAGATGCGCATTCCGGTTTCACCAATCGCGGCCGTGAGAACTGTCGGAATCGGAGCCGGGTCTCCCACGAGTGCCTCG
>CAZYYL010000037.1:0-8877 GCA_964651425.1 uncultured Microbacteriaceae bacterium
CTAGAATCGTGGACTTGCCGGCTCGGTGAGCACGTAGTCGCGGTCGATTTCGCGAATCTCGGTCGTCGGTGCGTTCTGGAACGACGAAATCAGCGTCGTCGGCAACGAGACGGCCAACGCACCCCACGAGCAGGCGTTCTGGATGCCCGCGCGCAAGTCGAGGGGAGCGAGCTCGTGACTGTCGCGATCGGTCTCAACCTGGATGACCGAGTTGAGGAACCCGGCCATGAACGCGTCACCGGCGCCGGTCGTGTTGATGACCGCGGGTGCAACGGCCTTGCCCCAGACAACCTCGTCAGCGGTGATACCGAGAGCACCGTCGCCACCGAGGCTGACGAGAGCAATCTCAATGCCGGAGTCAATGAGCTCTCGACCGGCGTCGATTGCTTCGCCGAGCGTGGAGAGCGGGCGACCAACGAGCGACGCAAGTTCGTCAGCGTTGGGCTTGATCAGGTTGACGTGACCGCTGTGCGACCAGTGCATAAGCTCCGGGCCGGATGTGTCGAGACCGACACGGGCACCCATCGCGCGTGCGCGATCGAAAAGTTCGGTGAGGTCGATCGGTGTGCCGTCCTCGTTCATTTTCGGGTGCATACCCGAAACAACCAGCCAGTCGGCGCTCATGTCGCTGACCTGCTCGAGTGTGAGCTCGACCACGTTGCGCCAGTCGTCGGCGCTGAACGGGTACGGGCTCTGGTTGATGTTCGTCGTACGGCCACCGCGCTCAACTACGGTCGTGTTCACGCGAACGCGACCGGCAACGGGCATGATGCGCAGAATCTGCGGGAACGGAGTCGAGAACAGCAGGTATTGGTCTTGCATTCCGATCGGCAGGATGGCCGCAACCGGCTGCTTGGCAAGGTGCAGAGTGCGGGCAACGTTGAGCCCTTTGCCACTCATGTATTCGTGCACCTCGTAGGAGCGGTTCACCTTGCCCGCGGTGAGCGTCTCGGCCAGGTAGGTGCGGTCAAGCACCGGGGCCGGAGTCAGAGTCACAACAGCATTCACGACAAAAGAACCAATCTCGCATTGGCGCATTTCGAGCAGTTCACGACGAAATGAGCGCGCCAAATGATGACTAAGGGAGGGAGATGCCAGTCTACCGATTTGGTTTGGCGAGGCCGAATCACGTAACCTTGACCACGTACCAAAGACCGCTGGTCTTGTGTGCCTCAAAGCACACAGCTAAGGCTCTCGATAAGAGGCACCCGCGCAGGTGAAGATTACGACGCGTATTCGTGCGTGTTCATGCTCTGACATCTGCGTCAGGGCATTTTTTGTTGGAGTCGTGGCCACGCAGTTTTGGTCGGGCCACGGGCATCCGCTCGTTGGTCACGACAAACCCATTAGGAGAGCCATGGCGAACAAGGAAGCCTCGGTCGCCGAACTCACGGAATTGTTCCAGAGTTCGACCGCCGTTCTGCTTACCGAGTACCGCGGCCTCACGGTTGCTCAGCTCAAAGAGCTGCGTAAGGGCATCCGTGCAGACGCGACGTACGCCGTGGTGAAGAACACGCTGACCAAGATTGCTGCCGCCAAGGCGGGAATCGAAGGTCTGGATGCGCAACTCGCGGGTCCGTCAGCCATTGCATTCGTGCACGGCGACGCGATCAACGTTGCAAAGTCTCTGCGTGCCTTCGCCAAGGCCAACCCTCTGCTCGTGTTGAAGGGTGGCTATTTCGATGGCCGCGCAATCGACGCTGCTGAGGTCAACAAGCTCGCTGATCTCGAGTCCCGGGAAGTGCTGCTGGCGAAGTTCGCTGGCGCAGCCAAGGCCTCGTTGTTCGGTGCTGCCTACCTGTTCAACGCACCGCTCTCGAAGGCCGTTCGCACGGTCGACGCGTTGCGTGCAAAGCAAAATGGCTAGCACTCGCTAGCTCACGAAATCCACCACATCCAACAAGGAGACAATCATGGCTAAGCTCACCACCGAGCAGCTCATCGAGGCTTTCAAGGAGCTTTCGCTCATCGAACTCAGCGAGTTCGTTAAGGCATTCGAGGAGACCTTCGAAGTTACCGCTGCAGCCCCCGTCGCTGTTGCTGCTGCAGCTCCGGCTGGCGGCGGCGCAGGTGCCGAGGCAGCTGAAGAGAAGGACGCATTCGACGTCGTTCTCGAAGACGCTGGCGCAAACAAGATCGCCGTCATCAAGGAGGTCCGTACGCTGACCAACCTTGGCCTCGGCGAGGCAAAGGCTCTCGTCGATGGCGCTCCGGCGACCATCCTCGAAGGTGCCAAGAAAGACGCAGCAGACAAGGCAAAGGAAGCCCTCGAAGGCGCCGGCGCCAAGGTCACGCTCAAGTAGTCTTTTCGACCACTCGTCAAAAGGCGTCACCCGTTTGGGTGGCGCCTTTTGCGTTGCCGGTTAGGTCGTGACGAGAAGCACGACAAGCCACGTGTTCAGCGCAATGAGCGCCGCCGAAACAAGCACCGCGACCGCAGTGGTGAGCCGCGAATTCGCGAGTGCGCCCATGGTTGCGGTGTTGTGAGTCAAGAGGATGAGCGGCACGAGCGCGAGCGGAATACCGAAAGACAACACGACCTGCGAGAGCACGAGCATCCACACCGGGTCAGCACCAATGGCGAGTAGCGCGATTGCCGGCACGGCGGGAATCACCCTGCGCAGCCACAGTGGAATGCGGGGCTGGATGAGCCCGTGCATGATGTCGGCACCCGCGTAACTGGCAACCGACGACGACGCAAGGCCAGATGCGAGCAACGCGACAGCGAAGAGCACGGCCATCGCCGGGCCAAGCGTTGATGCCAGTGTCGTATAGATGTCACCGAGACTCGGGGTGCTGCTTGGGTCGTGTTCCGAGATCAACGGCGTGAGATTGACGGCGCCGATGATGAGCATGGTGAGGTTCACGATGCCTGCGGTGGCGAGGGCCACGGTGACGTCCACGCGCGTGGCGAACAGAGCCCGATGTCGGTCGTGGGCGCTCGCGTCCACGTGTCGATCGCGCATGAGCGCCGAGTGAGCATAGATCGCGTGCGGCATCACGGTTGCGCCGACAATCGACGCGGCGAGTAGAACAGAGTCTGTGCCGTCGAAACGGGGCAGCAGTCCGGCGCCGACGGCGGGCCATTCTGGTGCCCGTACGAACAGCGACGCAAGAAAACCAAAAGCAATGATGGCGAGTAACAGGATGATCGCGCGCTCGAACGCCCGAATGCTTACCCGGTTGTGCAGCGCAAGAATCGCCAGTGACACGGCGGCTGTGATGAGTCCGCCCACGATGAGCGGCAAGGCAAATAGCAAGTTCAGCGCGATGGCGCCACCGATGATTTCGGCGACGTAAGTTGCCATCGCCGTGAGTTCGGCCTGGGCCCAGAAAGCCAGTCGTGTCCATCGAGTTGTGAGGCGCTCGCCGACGTGTTCGGTGAGGCTCTTGCCCGTGGCGAGCCCGAGTTTCGCCGAAAGGTACTGCACAAGCCACGCGACGAGGTTCGCCGCAACAACCACCCAGACGAGAAGATAGCCGTAGCGCGCGCCGGCGGTCATGTTGCTCGCGACGTTACCCGGGTCGAGGTACGCGACACCCGCGACGAGCGCGGGACCGAGAAGTGGCAGGACGTTGGCGAGGCGTTTCATGCGGTGCGACGGGCGAAGGCGCGATTCACAATCACGTTGACGAGGGAGATGAGAGCGCAGGCCACGAGGGCGATTCCCACGGGTGGCACGAGTTGCGCCCACGTGAGTTGAACGAATCCGAAGAATCCGGCGACGAACGGCACGGAGAACAACCCCACGCACAACAGGTACATCGCGGTGACGATGAGCGCCCGGGCGCGACTGAAGGGTTGAGCGAGGGTCGTGAGGACCCAGAGTCCTGTGATGGACATGAGCACGGCGGTCGCCGTTTGCGACGCGGGGGCCGGCCACGAGCCGAGCGACTTTAGTGTGAGGAAGAGGGCGACGATTGCGCATCCGGTGACCACGCCCGCGGGAATGCAGAACGAGAGGGAACGCTTCAAAAAGCCGGGCAGGTAGCGCTGGGCGTTGGGCAGGAGTGCGAGGCCGAAGGATGCGATTCCGATTGTGTACCCGTCGATGGCCGAGAGTTGGCGGGGGAGGAACGGGAACTTCCACAGCATGAGGCCGAAGACGATGGCGAGCGTCATCGCCCACGTCGTCTTAGTGAGGAAGAGTCGCGAGACGCGTTCGATGTTGGCGATGACGCGGCGGCCTTCGCCGACGACATTCGGCAGATTGGCGAACTTGCCGTCGAGGAGAATCAGACGTGCGACAGCTTTCGTTGCGGGGGTGCCCGAGCCCATCGCGATGCCGAGGTCGGCACGTTTGAGCGCGAGCGCATCGTTGACGCCGTCGCCCGTCATCGCGACGACGTGCCCGCGCGATTGCAGGGCGAGCACCATGTCTCTCTTCTGATCGGGGGTGACCCGACCGAAAACCCGATGCGAGTCGAGGATGTCCGCGAGAGCGGCTTGCTCGTTGGGCAAGTTGCGCGCGTCAAAGCCCTGCGCCGCGGGGTTCGTTGTGCTGTGATCGGCGAAGTCATCGAAGACCCCCGCTTCGCGCGCGATAGCGGTGACGGTAGCGGGGTTATCTCCTGAGATGATCCGCACGGACACACCTTGCTCGCGAAAGTAGCTGAGCGTCTCGGCGGCATCGGAGCGGATCTTTTCGCGGAACGAGACGAGCGCGCGGGGTGTGAGACCGGTCGGCAGAGATTCGTTGCCCGACTCGTCTCCGGTCGGCCTGGTTGACGAAGCAAGGGATGTCGAGGCGAGCACCAACGTGCGACGTCCGGTCGCCGCGAGTGTTGTCGCCTGCGCGCGGGTGTTCGACTGGGCGGGTGTGCCGTCGACGAGCACGAGCTCGGGCGCGCCGAGCACCCACACGCTGTCGTCGAGTCCGGCGATGGTGAACGAACTCCACTTGCGAGCCGATGAGAAAGGAATTCCCACGCTCGCCACGACTGGACCACGCTCGAAATGCCCGCGCAGACAACGTGCGGTCGCGTTGGCATCGGGGTCGTCGGCGAAAACAGCGAGGGCGCGCATCCAGTCGTTCGAAATACTGTCGAGGGCATGCGCCTCATCGAACACAATCTCACCCTCGGTGAGCGTGCCGGTCTTGTCGAAACAGATGACGTCGACGCGGGCGAGACCTTCGACGGCGGGAAGTTCTTGCACGAGCACCTGAGCGCGCGCGAGCTTTACGGCCGAAACGGCGAACGCGATGCTCGTGATGAGTACAAGTCCCTGCGGGATGAGCGAAATGATGCTCGCAATCGATGCGACGAGCGCCTCGAGCCATTCCCCGCTGACAATCGCTTCCGTCCATCCGCCGTGAGCTTGCATTTGCCCGTTAATGACGATGGCCATGATCGGGATGAGCGCCCACGTGATCCAGCGCACGATTCGCGACAGCGCGTTGCGCAACTCCGAGTTCACCATCGAGAAACGGCGCGCTTCAAGCGTGATCTTGCTCGCGTACGTTTCGCTACCGATTCGCACCACTCGTGCGGTGCCCTTGCCGCCCACGACGCCAGACCCCGAGAGCACGGCATCCCTCGTCGATTTCTCAACCGGATCAGACTCGCCCGTGAGCATCGATTCGTCCACTTCGAGACTCTCGCCCCAGACGACAACCGCGTCGGCGAGCACCTGGTCGCCGGGGCGGAGTTCGAGCAGGTCATCCAGCACGATGTCTTCGAGCCGCACCTGAACGATTTCGCCGTCGCGTCGAACGCGCGCAGTGGGCGCGTGCAGCAGCGCCAGCTTGTCGAGAGTGCGCTTCGACGTGTACTCCTGCACAATCCCAATCGTCACGTTGATGACCACCGCGAAACCAAAGAGCGCGTCTTTCCATTGCCCGAGTAGTAAGAGCAAAATGAACGCGCCACCAACGACCGCGTTGAACAGAGTCAAGAGATTTGACCGAAGGATGCTCAACAGCGACCGACTCGAATCCGTCTGTTGCCGGTTCACGAGTGCGAGCAGCTCGCGCTCACGCACCTGCCCACTCGTGAGCCCATTGGCCGCAAGTGCAACCTCGTCGACGGGAGCAAGTTTTCCGCGGGCGACCTCGAGTGCGCGAGCGAGCGCTGCTGCTCGTGCATCCGTTCGCAAGTCGACCGCGCTCATGCCCTCCACGCTAAAGCCTAAGCTTGGCTTATGTCTAAAGTGCTGAGCTCGCTGCCCGTCGGCGAACGTGTGGGTATCGCTTTTTCGGGCGGTCTTGACACCTCCGTGGCCGTTGCGTGGATGCGCGACAAGGGCGCGATTCCGTGCACGTACACCGCCAACATCGGACAGCCCGATGAACCAAACATTGACGGAGTTCCCGCCCGCGCTGTCGAGTACGGTGCCGAAATCGCGCGCCTCGTCGACTGCCGCCGCCAGCTCGTCGAGGAGGGACTTGCTGCTCTCGCGTGTGGTGCGTTCCATATCCGTTCGGGTGGAAAGACGTACTTCAACACAACCCCGCTCGGGCGTGCGGTGACCGGCACGATGCTCGTTCGCGCCATGCACGAAGACGGCGTCGAAATCTGGGGCGACGGATCGACCTACAAGGGCAACGACATCGAGCGTTTCTACCGTTACGGTCTGCTCGCGAACCCGAACCTGCGCATCTATAAGCCGTGGCTTGACTCGACGTTCGTGCGCGAACTCGGTGGTCGCAAAGAGATGTCGGAGTGGCTCGTCGCGCACGGGTTCCCGTACCGTGACGCCACAGAGAAGGCGTACTC
This sequence comes from uncultured Microbacteriaceae bacterium, assembly GCA_964651425.1. Taxonomy (GTDB): domain Bacteria; phylum Actinomycetota; class Actinomycetes; order Actinomycetales; family Microbacteriaceae; genus RFQD01. The sequence goes on from CAZYYL010000037.1 coordinate 6,718, forward strand.
CACCGATGCCAACATCTGGGGAGCGACGCACGAAGCCAAAGACCTTGAAGAACTGAACACCGGTCTCGACATCGTCGATCCAATCATGGGTGTGGCGTTCTGGCGCGATGACGTCGAAGTCAAGACCGAACTTGTCTCGGTTGCATTCGAAGCCGGTCGCCCCGTGTCGATCAACGGTGTCGAATTCGACGACCCGGTGCAGCTCGTTGAGCAGGCCAACGCGATCGGCGGGCGTCACGGTTTGGGCGTATCCGACCAGATTGAAAACCGCATCATCGAAGCGAAGAGTCGTGGAATCTACGAAGCTCCGGGCATGGCGCTTTTGCACATCGTGTACGAACGACTGCTCAATGCGATTCACAACGAGGATACGGTCGCCACGTACCACGAACAGGGCCGCCGTCTTGGTCGTCTCATGTACGAAGGGCGTTGGCTTGACCCGCAGTCACTGATGCTGCGCGAAAGCATCCAGAAGTGGGTTGGCTCGGCCGTGACAGGCGAGGTCACATTGCGTCTCCGTCGCGGTGACGACTACACCATCGTCGACACGAAGGGCCCGAGCCTCAGCTACCACCCGGAGAAGCTCTCGATGGAGCGCGTGGAGGAAGCGGCATTTGGTCCGGACGACCGCATCGGCCAGTTGACGATGCGCAATCTCGACATCGCCGATTCGCGCGAACGACTCACGCAATACTCGCGTCAGGGCATCATCACGGGTGAAGCCGCGAAGCTCATTGCCGTCGCTGAATCGGGCAAGAAATCCGTCGGTAAGAAGAAGTAGCCTGCGGATGCCCGCCATGCCGGGTTCTGGCTCAACTAGTTGCTCAGGCGTGCGTTCTGCGCGTTGACGAAGTCCAGCGTTGCCTGGCTAATTTGGTAGTACGCGTGCGGACGGGATGTTGTTGCCTCGCCATCGCCGGCCTGAAAACCGTAGTCACCGAAGAACGCGTGCGTCGCGCCGGGAATCTGCACGAACGTCGAACCGGCAGGCAAGTTTGCGCGGCTCGCGTCGATTTTGGCCGGAGTTGAGAGACCATCGTTTTCACCGGAGATCGAGAGCACGGGGAACTTCTCCGAGCTGAGGTCGGATGCCGGATACGACGCGAACAACACGAGTGCGACCACGGGAGCAGGCGTTGCCTGCGCGGATTTGGCCGACGCAGCCTGAGCATCCATCGCACTCGCGACTTCCATTGCGGCAACTGTTCCACCAAGCGAGTGACCGCCAATGATCCACTGCTTCACTTCGGGGAATGTTGAGCGCGCCGTGTCGAGCGCATTCGTCGCAAGGAATCCGATGCCGAGCGGCTGTTTCGCGATGACGACAACGTAGCCGGCTTCGACGAGCGGCCGCAGTGTCTTGGCGTAGGCGCGGGCATCCACCTTTGCGCCGGGTTGGAATAGCACGCCCGTAGCCTGTTCTTTGCCGTTCGGGACGAGGTCGATTTGGGTGTCGCCCTCGAGCACGGTGACCGTCGAGGTGGTCGTCATCGCTTCGAGCCCGCTGCTCGTCGCACCCGATGGCATGAGCCAGCCCACAATCGCCAGCCATCCAAGACTCAACACGACGAGCCCGCTTCGGCCGAGCCGACGCAGAGTCGAGTTATTCGGGCGTGGCCAGAACGAGCGAACCGTGACCGCGACGGAAATCACGAATGTGACAGCAAGAACGAACCAATATGCCGGATGCCCGTGCAAGATCGGGTCGCCCGCCAGGCGCAGTGTCGCAATCACGAGCAAGGCGCCGATCACGCCGAGGATTCGCACAATCCAGTCGAGGGCGTTATCGAAACGACGATTTTCTTCGGCGACAACCGACGCGGTGCTCATAACAAGATTCTATTTCAGACCGTGACGGCGATAACCTGAAGAAGAAGGGGGCACGGATGTCGTACGAGAATGCGTCGTCGGAAACGGGCAATCGATCCGCGGGTCGCGACGCGCGCGCTCGCCGGCTCGGCGCTTCGTCGCGCGGTCCTGCTCTCCCGATATCAGTTGTCGCACTGTTCGTTGGAGTACTCGCCCTCGTCATGGCGCTCATCCTGCAGAGCTGTTCGTCGACTGGTTTGTTTGCTCAGAATTGCGGGTCGTCCTCGTCCGTTGCTGGCGTGACTGGTGCCACGGGGCCTACTGGCCCCGCCGGTGCGACCGGAGCGAATG
>CAZYYL010000038.1:0-8829 GCA_964651425.1 uncultured Microbacteriaceae bacterium
CCAAGATCTACACGGGTGCCATCACGAACTGGAATGACGCGGCCATCGTCGCGCTGAACCCCGACGCGAAGCTCCCCGACCTCGCCATCACGCCGGTTCACCGCTCGGACGACTCGGGTACGTCGAAGAACTTCTCCGACTACCTCTTCCAGAACGCCAAGGACATCTGGGCGATCGAGAAGCCTGCTGACACGTTCCCCTTCCAGACCGGCGAAGGCGCGAAGGGCACCTCTGGTGTTGTTGACGCTGTCACCAACGGCGTTGGCACCATCGGCTACGCAGACGCATCGAAGGCCGGAAAGCTCGGCATCGCCAAGCTCAAGGTTGGCAACGACTTCGTGGCTTACACGCCCGAAGCTGCTGCTGCGGTTGTCGCGGAATCGAAGCCGGTTGACGGCCGCGCATCCACCGACATGGCCGTCAAGATCGCTCGCACGACGACCGACCCCAGCCACTACCCGCTGGTTCTCGTTAGCTACCTCCTCGGTTGCAACGAGTACGCAAAGGCGGGTGTTGCTGACAACGTCAAGGCGTACTTCAGCTACATCCTGAGCGCCGACGGTCAGGCCACCGCTGCTTCGGCAGCCGGCTCGGCTCCGCTCGACTCGGCTATGGCTGAGCAGGCTCTCGCTATCGTGAGCTCCATCAAGTAACACTGTGTGACCGATGCCCGGCACTCCTTTCTCCTTGTAAGGAGTGCCGGGCATCGCATTCTGTCCGGCTGTGCACTAAGAAAGAACAGTGAGCATGGAAACGCAGGCTGTCGCACCTCGCATCAAAGCGAAGAAGCGCGCAGGGGATGTCATCTTCTCCGGAGCCGCACTCACCGCCGGAATCCTGATTCTTGTCGCCCTGGCCGCAGTCACGATCTTCCTCGTCGCCCAGGCGCTCCCCGCTTTCACCGCAGACCCGGCCGATGTGTCCAACGACGGACGCGGCTTCTGGGTCTTCGTCATTCCGCTCGTGTTCGGAACCATTTGGGCCGCTGCCCTTGCATTGCTGTTCGCGCTTCCACTGTCCATCGGCATTGCTCTGTTCATCTCGCACTACGCGCCACGACGCGTGGCCCTCACCCTCGGTTACGTCGTTGATTTGCTCGCCGCCGTTCCGTCCGTTGTCTACGGACTCTGGGGCATCATCGTGCTCGCGCCAGCGACGCAGCCGATCTACGCCGCGATCGTCGATTCACTCGGGTGGATTCCCTTCTTCGCCGGTCCCGTCTCCGGCACCGGTCGCACGATCCTCACCGTCGCTATCGTGCTCGCGGTCATGATTCTCCCGATCATCACTGCCCTTACCCGCGAGGTCTTTTTGCAGACGCCGCGCTTGCATGAAGAAGCGGCTTTGGCGTTGGGCGCCACCCGCTGGGAAATGATCAAGATGGCCGTGTTGCCGTTCGGTCGCCCCGGACTCATCTCTGCAACAATGCTCGGTCTGGGTCGCGCGCTCGGTGAGACGATGGCCGTCGCCATGGTGCTTTCGCCCTCGGTCATCATCTCGTTCGCTCTGATGACGAGCCAGAACCCCACGACGATTGCCGCGAACATCGCTCTGAACTTCCCTGAGGCCAGTGGCATTGGCGTCAACGTGTTGATCGCAACCGGATTGATTCTGTTCCTCATCACGCTGCTCGTGAACTCGCTCGCGCGCTACATCATCAACCGACGCAAAGACTTCTCGGGGGCGAACTAGTCATGACCACGCTGACGACTCCACGAGCCACCGTCGGTGCGCCGATCCGCCGACTGCCGCGCGGGACCATGTGGGCGCTGCTCGCGCTTTCGGTCTTGCTTTCGGGCGGCTTCTTCGCGCTTCTGATGCTGAGCGGGTCAACCACGGACTTCAACATCGTGGGCGCGGTCATCCTGTCGGCTGTCTTGTACATCGTCGTGAGCTTCGCCGTGTCTCGTGTGGCTGAGGGTCGTCGCCGGGCCAGCGACCGTCTCGCGACGGCACTGGTGACGTCTGCCTTCGTCGTTGCGCTATTACCGCTGATCTCGCTCGTCTGGACTGCCCTGTCGAACGGCCTCAATCGACTCGACGGTGACTTCTTCAACTCGTCGATGCGCAACGTCGTCGGTGCGGGCGGTGGTGGCTTGCACGCCATCATCGGCACGCTCGAAATCACGGCCGCGGCAACGGTCATCTCCGTGCCGATTGGAGTGATGACCGCCATCTACCTCGTCGAATACGGCACCGGCCGTCTGTCGCGCATGATTACCACGCTGGTCGACGTGATGACGGGCATCCCGTCAATCGTTGCCGGTCTGTTCGCGTTCGCCCTATTTGCGCTGTTCTTCGGCCCGGGCATCCGTTTCGGTATCGGCGGTGCGGTGGCTCTCTCGGTATTGATGATTCCGGTGGTTGTGCGTTCGACCGAAGAGATGCTCAAGATTGTGCCGAACGAATTGCGTGAAGCTTCTTATGCGCTCGGCGTGCCGAAGTGGGCCACCGTCGTCAAGGTTGTTCTGCCAACCGCCATCGGCGGAATCATCACCGGTGTCATGATTTCGATTTCGCGCATCATCGGTGAAACCGCTCCGCTGCTCATCATCTGCGGCATGTCGACGAGCATGAACTACAACTTGTTCAGCGACCGCATGGCGACCCTGCCGGTGTTCGTGTACACGCAGTATTCAAACCAGGGCACGGATGCGCAGGCATACCTCGACCGTGCGTGGACAGGCGCACTCGTGCTGATTCTCATCGTGATGGTGCTCAACATCGCCGCGCGCATCCTGTCGAAGGTTCTCAGCCCCAAGGGCTCCCGCTAGGTTTCCCAGATTTCCCCGAAATAACGAAGGTAGAAAAGTGTCGAAGCGCATCGAAGTACGTGACCTGAACGTCTACTACGGCAACTTCAAAGCCGTCGCCGATGTCACGCTCACGATTGAGCCCAAGACCGTCACGGCATTCATCGGGCCGTCGGGTTGTGGCAAGTCCACGTTCCTGCGCACGCTCAACCGAATGCATGAGGTCATTCCCGGTGCGCGCGTGGAGGGCGAAGTGCTCATCGATGGTGAGAACTTGTACGACCCGAACACTGACCCGGTAGAAGTTCGCCGTCAGGTCGGCATGGTCTTCCAGCGCCCGAACCCGTTCCCCACGATGTCGATCCGTGACAACGTGCTCGCGGGCGTGAAGCTTAACAATAAGAAGCTGTCCAAGGGTGATGCCGACGACCTCGTCAAGAAGTCGCTCCAAGGTGCCAACCTTTGGAAAGAAGTCAAAGACCGCCTCGACAAGCCCGGCTCAGGGCTCTCCGGTGGTCAGCAGCAGCGTCTGTGTATCGCCCGCGCGATTGCCGTTCAACCCGACGTGCTGTTGATGGATGAGCCATGCTCGGCCCTCGACCCAATATCGACGCTCGCGATTGAAGACCTCATCGACGAATTGAAGAACGACTACACAATCGTCATCGTCACGCACAACATGCAGCAGGCCAGCCGCGTGAGTGACAAGACCGCGTTCTTCAACATCGACGGCACGGGCATGCCTGGCCGCCTGATCGAATACTCCGACACGACCACCATATTTGAGCGCCCGACTGTGCAGGCCACCGAGGATTACATCTCCGGCCGTTTCGGGTAACCCCTATTCTCTAGTGGTGCCTTCAACCTCTTCTCGTCGCCACCGTGGTCGGCGCATCCTGTTGATTATCGTTTCGGTTTTCGTCGGCGTTGTTGTTGCGGCTGTCGTCGCGTTCAACGTCTCGCCGTGGCCCGGTGCGCTCCTGATTCGATCGGTGTTCCAGTCGAACGCCGAAAAGGTCCTCACGATCATGCAGACCTACGCGCCCACGTCGGGTGTTGATTCACAACTCGACGTGGCGTACCAGCCCGACAACGAGTGGTCAAAGATGGACGTGTTCTACCCGGCCGGCACCACAGGGAATCTCGGCACGATCGTCTGGACGCACGGCGGCGCCTGGGTCTCGGGCGACAAAGCGAATGACCGCCCGTACTTCGAGATTCTCGCCTCGCACGGCTACACGGTCATCGGGCTGAACTACACGTACGGTCCAGAGGCGCAGTACCCGTATGCGGTTCGACAGTTGAACGATGCCCTCACCTACATCGTCGCCAACGCCGACGATTTGCACGTGGATGCGACGCGCATCATTCTCGCCGGAGACTCCGCGGGCGCGCAGCTCACGAGCCAACTCGCGGCGTCCGTGACGACACCGACCTACGCCAGCACGCTGGGCATTACCCCAGCGCTCACTCCTGAGACTCTGCGCGGAGTGATCCTCAACTGTGGCATCTACCGAATGGCAGAGATGCTCGGCGGAAAGGGCCTCCTCGCGTGGGGCGACGACACCTCGCTCTGGGCATATACGGGCGACCGGAACTTGACCGACTCGGCTGCGATGGCGCAGATGTCGACCTACGTCTGGGTCACCTCGAAGTTTCCACCGACCTACATCTCGGGCGGAAACGCAGACCCGCTGACCGACCTGCAGTCGGTGCCGTTCGCGCAGCGCCTGGACGCACTCGGCGTGGACGTGACGACACTGTTCTGGCCCGCAAACGAGAACCCGCCACTGCCCCACGAGTATCAGTTCCGACTCGACTTAGCTGCTGCCCAGACGGCGTTGACGCAGACGCTGAACTTCATCGACGCGAAGATCGGCTCGAGCGAGTAAACGCCGAGCCGCAGATGAACGCCTCTCGGCAGAAGGCCGCTCGCAGCGGCGAATATTGGAGCCCGGGGTTACTGCGGCCCGGCTCGTCTAGTTTATTCGCCGGCAAGTCCGAGCAAACCCGTCGGCAATGACTAGTCGTTAATCGAGCGCACCGCGGCGCTGTAGCTTGGCGCAGGTCGCAAATTCGAGCGCAGTGTGCGTGAGTCGCGACGCCTGTTGCGTGAGCGCTCGGGCGCGTTCGCCGTGGGCGGCCTTTGCCGAGGCATCCGAGCGCGAGAGATCGAGCGGATGCGCAACGTCGGCGTCATCCGCGAGCGCGAGGCATCCGGCAGCCACAACTCGACAGAACGCCGCCGCGCGTTCGAGGGCATCCGCAAAATCGCCCGTAAAAACCCCGCGCAAGATGTCGTCGGCGAGCGCGTTCATCTCGTCAGGCCCGGCCGGAGTCGGCGCGCCCGCAATGACTGGGTCGGCGGTGCGCAACGCATCGACACCTCGCGCGTACATGACCGCAACCTGCTCGGCTTGGCGCTGAATCATGTCGCGCACGACGTAGAGGCGCCACAGTACGCCGGGAAGGCTGTGTGCACTCGTCGCCGACCAGAGTTCGGCGAGGTCGTCGAGGCCGTGCTGGTCGACGTACGCCATCGCCTTCTCAATCGCCACACCGTCGGGATCGTCGCGCACGCGTGCGAGCAGGGCTCGAGCGACCTCGTGCGCCACGGCGCTCACCTGAGCGGGATCCGCTCCACCTTCGAACGCCGAAAACTCATGCCCGGCAAATAGGGCGGGTTTGTGGTGGCGTTCGGTCACGCATCCATTGTTGCTGGTCTACGGTGGGGACATGGACACCCTCCTTTTCGGCCTGATACTTAGCGCCGCCCTCGTCGTCATTTTCACGCGGAAGCGATGGATCTCTGTCGTCGCGTTTTCGGTGAGCTTCGTCGCCATCGCGCTGTTGTTCGCGCACCATGTGACGAGCGTTCTTGATTTGAGCTTCTGATGAGTGCGCGCGAAATTGTTAGCCCCGACGGCAAAGTGACGATTGTTGTCGGCGACACTCGTGTCGTCGTCCCCGCCCCGACGCACCCGGCGGGCGTCTTCGCAGGCCGCCTCGGCTTCTGGGCACAGATCGCGTTCTTGCTCGCGTACATCGGCGTGCTTTCGGGTGCGATGTTCTACTTCCAATTCGCTCTCGCGGAGTTGCCCTGCCCGCTGTGCATCCTGCAACGCATGGGCATGATGCTCTCGTCGCTCGGACCGCTGTACATCGTCGTGCGGTCGATGCGCGGAACTCTCGCACCCGCCGACTTCATGACGGGTCTTGGTTTCGCCATAGTGGGTGCGCTGTTGGGCGCATCCATGTCGATTCGTCAGATTCTGCTACACATTCTGCCGGGCGATCCGGGATACGGAACCGCCGTGCTGGGCATGCACCTGTATACCTGGGCTCTCGTGAGCTTCGTTGTGGTCATCGTCTTCGCCGGCGTACTGCTCACCTTCGGCACCGAGTTTCTCCCCATTGCTCCGGCGACCAAAGCCAGTCGGACCGTCGCCTGGATTGTCATCTGGATCTTCATCGGCACGATTGCCGCGAACCTCATTGCCGTGTTCTTTCTCGAGGGGTTCAATCTCTTCTTGCCCGACAACCCGACCGAGTACTTGCTCACCGGGTGGAAGCCGAGCCCCAATTAACGGGAATAGTTTCGCGCTCGGACCCCTTACGATTCACTAACCGATAAGGAGCCCACATGCCCGCCGTAACCGCAGATACCCTCACACTCCCCCACCTTGCACCGGCAATCGGGCGAGCGCGCGCGGTGAAGTCAGTCACGCGTGGCCCGCAGGCGCATGAGGGAGATGGATTCCCGGTTACGCGCGCCTTCGCCGGTGTCTCGTACCAGGACATTGACCCGTTCATCCACATGGATCAAATGGGTGAGGTCGAATACGCCCCCTACGAACCGCGCGGCACGTCGTGGCACCCGCACCGTGGCTTTGAGACGTTCACGTACATGATTGACGGCACGTTCCAACACCAAGACAGCCACGGTGGCGGAGGAGTCATCGAGAACGGCGCAACGCAGTACATGACGGCCGGCTCGGGCGTGCTGCACATCGAGACCCCGCCGGATGATCTCGTGATCGCGGGTGGCCTGTTTCACGGCATCCAACTCTGGATCAACCTGCCGGCAGCCAAGAAGATGACGGCGCCGAACTACCAGAACCTTGCCGGCGGGGATGTCGAGCTCGTGTCAAGCCAAGACGGTGGTGCGCTGATTCGTGTCATCGCGGGCGAGATCGACGGTCACGTTGGTCCCGGCAAGTCGCAGACACCGATGACAATCGCGCACGTCACATTAGCGCCGGGCGCGTCGGTGTCGATCCCGTGGAACCCCGAGTTCAACGCACTCGCCTACGTGCTCGCCGGACAAGGTTCAGTGGGCGAAGGCGAACTCGGCGGCACGGTGGCGTCGATGGATGCGGGCACGCTCGCTGTGCTGGCCGACGGCGACCGACTCGTACTCACCGCAAATGCGCGTCAAGACTCTCGCAACAACGCGTTCGACGTGCTGTTACTCGGAGGTCAGCCCATCAAGGAAACCGTCGTGGCATACGGTCCGTTCGTCATGAACACGAAGGAAGAGGTCGTTCAGGCGATCGAGGACTTCAACTTCGGGCGCTTCGGCCAAATTCCCGAGGATGCTCTTCAGCCGTTCCATCACCGTCACTAGCCGGCGCGTAGGTTAGCCCTCGAACGCGCTGCTCGGCAGATCGCGTTCGTCGTTCACGATGGCGTCGATGACTCGAGTGGCGACGGCTGCCGGCGTGAGCCCGGCGCCGAAGTCGGGCGCGGTGCCGGCGATGGCACGGGTGGCGAGTCCCGTTTCGGTGTGGCCCGGTCGGGCATCCACCCAGCGAATGTTCGAGCGACGCAACTCGCGGCCCGCCGCAATCGAGAATGCGTAGAGCGCCGACTTGCTGGCGGAGTAGGCGGCGAGTCCGGCTGTCGGAATCTCCGCAACTTTGCCAGAGAGCGACACGATGACCCCTTCGCCACTGCGGGCGAGTGCCGGTGAGAGACCCGTGGCGAGTGCGATTTGGGATGTCGCGTTCACGGTCATCAGTTCTGAAAGCGTCTCGGGGCTCAGTTCGGTTGCATGGCCGAACGCGACGACACCCGCAGCGAGAATGAGTCCGTCGATTCCGACGGGGCCGGATGCGACGTCATCTATGAATTCGGCGACAGAGCGGGCATCGGCAAGGTCGAGCCGTGATTGTCTCGATGTGAACGGGCTCATTGTCGTAAACGTGGAAGCCTGCCGAGTTGTGCCAATTACCGACGCACCGAGCGCGGTGAGCTGGGTCGCAATTTCTCGACCGAGCCCGCCACTCGCCCCCACCACGATAAATGTCTTGCCGGCTACGTCGGTCATGAGAACTCCTCAATGGTGCTGGCGATTGCTCACGCAATCGCGGGTGCGAAAGTGCACGAGCTCGTGTGCGAGACATGGCGTCTCCCCACTTAGGCTAAAGGTAATGCCCCGCAACAACCCGCTCCAAGAGTTCATGTCGAAGCGTTTCCGCCGACTTCTCTCGGGCGCACCCGACGGCACTCCGCCGTGGCTTGAGGTCGTCGCACGTGGCGACGAGCCTGGGCTCTACCTTCCGAGTGACGCGCCGTGGGTCATCCATCGCGATTTCGGCACGTTGGTCGGCGGAATTCGTGCGTTACTCATGCAGGCACTTCACCCGGCCGCGCTCACCGGGGTGCGCGACCACTCGCGGTATGAGAAGGACCCTCTGGGGCGACTCGCGGGGACCATCCGCTGGCTGACCGTCACCACGTTTGCAAGCCGTGGTGAGGTGATGCGCGAAGCCCAACGCGTGAATCGAATGCACACGCGCGTCACAGGCGAATTTGAAACTGGCACGGGGGATGTTCGCCCGTACCGTGCCGCCGACCCCGAGTTTTTACTCTGGGTGCATGTCGCGTTCATGGAGTCGTTTCTCGTCGCGCACCAGATGTACGCGTGGACACCGATTCCCACCGGCGACAAGCCGACTGGCGCCGACAATTACGTGGCGCAGTGGGCCGCGTCGGTGAAACCCCTCGGTCTCGACCATGCACCAACCTCGGCCGCGGATATGACCGCCATCATCGACGACCTCGCGGCCCGTGG
>CAZYYL010000039.1:0-8698 GCA_964651425.1 uncultured Microbacteriaceae bacterium
TCACAAGAACCTCATCAAGTTCGGCACACTTTACAACTCAGTGAAATTTGGCACGATGCTCACAGGCGAGGTGCGACGTGCAGATCGCTATTGAAGACCCTCGCACTGTTGACGTTTCGGCGCTCGTAGCCACGCACGTTGCCTACTGCAACGAGCTCGAACAGGTCGCCGGTTGTTGTGCGCTCGTCTCTGATGAGTTGCGGATGCCCGATACAACGGTCTTCGCAGTACGAGACGATGGCCATCTACTGGGGATTGGTGCGGTCAAACTCATCGCCGAAGGACATCTCGAACTCAAGTCAATGCACACGGCAGTGGCTGCCCGTGGTCGCGGTGTGGGTACCGCAACTCTCGAGCACATCGTCGATTTTGCTCGTACGGCCGGGGTGGCTCGAATAAGTCTGCTCACCGGATCGCACGACGGCTATGCCGCGGCGCGACGACTATATGAACGATTTCGATTCGCACCCTGCGACCCGATCGGGGACCAGGTTCCAACCTCGACTGCGATTTACCTCTCCGTCAATCTCTGAGGCACGACGTGTCGCGCTTAAGCGACGACGAGGAATTGACCCATAAGCCCGCCGTCTTCATGATTCAGCATGTGACAGTGGTACATGTAGGGCAAAGTAGGGTCGGCGTAGTCCTCGAACTTTGCGATGAATGTGACGGTCTCGTTCGGCATGATGCCAAGCGTGTCCTTCCATCCGCGTTCATAGTCGGCAACCTCACCCGACGAACGCGACACAATCGCGAACTGCACGTCATGAATATGGAAAGCGTGCCCGAAAATGTGGTTGCTAGTAATGGCCCACGATTCGATTGCGCCGAGCTGAACCGTTTGGTCAATCACGCTCATGTCATACGAGTGCCCATCGAAAGTGAAGTCCGACCCGTGCTCACCGTGGTCAATCGTGAGGGCGCGAGAGTTCGTCGCGTCGGTTGCCTTCCACAGCGCATTCGTTGCGAGAACCGAAGGCAAGGATGTGCGGGCCGACGTCGTCGGCTCACCCACGTTGATGCGCAACAACGGAAAGTCGATGTTGTTGAGCAAGCTGCCGAACTCGCCATCGGACAGGGGCTCACCACCACCGAATCCGTTCACTTGGCCTGAGTTGAACGCCATCATGTCCAGCGATGACCCAATGGGCTCGTTCGTCAGGTCGACGACAATTTCGTAGCGCTCGCCGGGCACCATGCGAATGCGCGTGACCGGGATCGGCGCATCCACTAGGCCACCGTCGGTCGCGACGACGTAGAACGTGCGGTCTCCGGTGAAACCCAGATTGAAGAAACGCTCGACTTCGCCATTGAGAATACGGAACCGAACGAGCTGTGCGGGTGCAGTGAACTCGGCGTCAATCACACCGTTGGCAAGCATCACGTCGCCGTATGCGGTTTGGCGGTCAGTTTTGAACGCGTTGGCGTCGTCGAAGCGTCGGCTCGTCAGCACAAGTGGGATGTCGTCGATTCCGTACTCCGCCGGCAACGCGTTCGACGCGGGGCTATCGTCATCGATGATGATGAAGCCGCCGGCACCCATCGTCACTTGCATCTGAGTCGTTCCGTGCATATGCGGGTGATACCAGTACGTGGCCGCTTCATTCTTAACCTTGAACGGCCCCGGCGACCATGTCTCGCCCACCTCAATCATTTGATGCGGTCCGCCGTCGGTGTCCTGCGGAACGTGTACACCGTGCCAATGCGTCGTCGTCATCTCGGGCAGGTTATTGGTCACGTTCAACGTGACTTCATCGCCCTTCTTCCAGCGAAGGGTCGGCCCCCAGAACGACTCACCGTTGTAGCCGTACGTCGGTGTCGCGGCGCCTTCGAGAAGTTGCAGCGTCGACGGAGCGAGTTCGAGGTCAAACTCAGTGCCGTCGAGAACGGGTGGAATATTGAGCGGGTTCCGCACGGTAGTGGATGCGCTGGGTGAAGTTGTGAGTGCGCCCTTGGCTGCCCAGGCAATCGCCCCCGCAGCCACGAGTCCGCCCGCACCGATCATGAATGTGCGGCGCGAAATCTCACGTTTCGTCATCTATTGCACGTGCTCCGGGTTCATCCAGAACAAATCCCACATGTGACCATCGAGGTCTTCGAATCCCCAACTGACCATGAATCCGATGTCCTCGAGTTCGTTGACTTTCTTGGCGCCGAGGGTGAAGGCACGTTCGGAAATCTCGCGCACTTCATCCGCAGACTTGCAGAGGAATGACAAAGTGACCTCGGTCGTATCCTTGTCGGCAATCTTGCGCGAGGTGAATGTCGAGAACTTTTGCTTCTCAAGCAGCATGACGTAGATGGTGTCGGAGACGATCATGCAGGTGGATTCGTGATCGCTGAATTGTGCGTTGAACGTGAATCCGAGTTCCGTGAAGAAGTCGACGGACCGCGTTAAGTTTTCGATGGGGAGGTTAACGAAGATAGAGCTGAACATGTGATTACCGTATCGGGAATCAATCTGATGCCGTCAGCTGCTCTCGAATCCTAAACTCAGACCATGAGCGACTATCAGGTTGTCAATGTCGGAGACCCGACTACGTGGCGCGACTATTTCGGTGGGTTTCGCCCCGAAACATCGAGGGATGGACGCCGAGTCGTCGACCGCGAACTCAACAACGAGTTCATCGGTCTGACGGTCAACGCATTTGAGCCGGGTGAAGAAGCCGGATACTGGCACTCACACTCCGAAGTCGAAGAACTCTATGTGTTCATCGCCGGACATGGTCAGATGGCGCTTGATGACGATGTCATCGACGTGGAAGCGGGTTCAATTGTGCGTGTAGGTCAAAACGTGGCACGCACGTGGCGAGCCAAGCCCGAAAGTGTCGGCCAGCTTCTGTTTCTCTGCATTCGGGCTGGCGGCGGGCGCGTGCCACACATCCCAGATGATGCTGAACGTGACGAAGTCACGCCTCGACCGTGGAACTAGGCCCTCACTCGATGGCGGCCGACTCGTTGGTCAGCTGAGCGCAAACTTCGCCACGGCGGCGGAGTGCAACCGAGTCGTCGGAAAGTACGCCACGTTCACATCTTCGGGTTTCACGAGGAGCTCAATTTCGGTGCATCCCGCAATCACGCCGTCGACGCCTGCCACGGTGAACTCTGCGATCAGGTCAAGAAAGAATTTTCGTGAACTGGGCTTGATGATGCCTCGTACCAACTCTTCGTAAATGATGCGGTGGATTTCGTCGCGCTGCTCCGGGCCGGGAATCGAGACATTCAGCCCGAATTTTTCGACCAGGCGCGCACGGTAGAAATCTTTCTCCATTGTGTAACGGGTACCCAAGAGCAGCACACCCGAGACGTGTTCGTTCGCAATCGCCTGGCCCGTTGCGTCAGCGATGTGGATCAACGGGACGGAAATGGCAGCCTCAATTGTGTCGGCCAACACGTGCATCGTGTTCGTGCATATGACGACTGCTTCTGCGCCTGACTTCTCGAGATCCTGGGCGGCGCGAGCGAGTAACGTGGCTGCTTCATTCCATTTATCAGCGGCTTGAAGTGCTTCGATGTCGGCGAAATTGAATGAACGGATGATCAGGTCGGCCGAATTCGTGCCACCGAGTTCTTCGCGCACCGCCTGATTGATGAGTCGCTCGTATTCGATGGACGACTCCCACGACATACCGCCAAGGAGCCCAATCACTTTCATTCGTGAAGCCTATCGAGGCAAATGGTCGAGGTGTCGTGGCGCGTTTTGCGTTGCCGAAAGGTAGCGTCGTGGCATGACGAAGGTACTTCTCACAGGCGCAAGCGGCTACATCGGCAAACACATCGCTCTTCAGCTATTGACCGATGACTATGAGGTGCGGGCATCCGTGCGAAGTGTTGCCAAACAAGAAGAAGTGCGGGCAGCTATGGTCGCGAACGCTCCGAAAGGTGCCGACGTCGCAAGAAAGCTGTCATTTGTTGAGCTCGATCTCGAAAGCGATGCCGGGTGGGATGCCGCGATTGCCGGCATGGACGTCTTGGTGCACACCGCATCTCCGTTCCCGATCGCTTCGCCAAAAGACGAGAACGACCTGATTCGACCTGCCGTCGACGGAACGCTCCGCGCACTCCGTGCAGCGCACAAGGCTGGTGTCAATCGCGTGATTCTCACCTCATCTGTCGCGGCTGTCTATGGCAACGATGCACCAGCCGGCAAGGCCGAGTTTGATGAGACGTTCTGGAGCGACGTGAATCACCCCGTCGGCCGAGTGCCCTACACAAAATCCAAGACGCTCGCCGAGAAGGCTGCGTGGGACTACATCGCGACTGAAGCGCCCGAAATCTCGTTGACGACGGTCAACCCGGTTCTCGTTGTCGGCGCGCCACTCGATCGACACTTCGGTTCATCGGTCTCGGTTGTGGAGCGCATCCTGAATGCAAAAGACCCCATGCTTCCCGACATTTCGTTCTCCATAGTGGATGTGAAGGATGTCGCGGCCATGCACGTCAAGGCAATCAGTGTGGACGCATCAAAGGGTCAACGACTTATCGCATCCTCTGGTTCACGAACATTTGTGCAAATTGCATCCGTGTTAAAGGCCGCATTCCCGAACCGCAAGATCACAATGACTCAAGCACCAAACGCACTCATTCGCTTTCTGGCTTTGTTTGATGCCGAAATCAGAGCGGTTTTGCCCACTCTGAGCAAGCACATTGGTGTGAATTCGTCTAAGGCCCAGAAGGTGCTTGGAATCAGGTTCATCCCGGTCGAGGAGTCGCTTGTCGAAACAGCGAGTTATCTCATCGATAACGGCTTCGTAAAGCCGTAAGTGCTTTCGCTGGTTTAGTCTCGGCTCATGGTTACTGTCCGCGAGATTCGTGATGAAGACTTTGCGCGCTGGCGCGAACTGTGGCACGCGTACATCGAGTTCTATAAGACGTCGGTTCCGGATGCTCAGTACGAGCTCACCTGGTCGCGGCTTCGCGACGCCGACGCAAACTGCCTCGGCTTTGTCGCCGAGGTTGATGGTGAGGTCTGCGGTCTTGTGCACTATTCGTTTCAAGATTCGACCTGGGCGCCAAAGAACTTCTGTTATCTCGAGGACCTCTTCGTTGATCCCGCGATGCGCGGCGGCGGAGCGGGCCGGGCACTCATCGATGCGGTTCACGAGGTCGCGTTGAAAGCGGGTTCAAGTCGTCTCTATTGGAACACCGACTCGACAAACGAGACCGCCCGCAAGCTGTATGACTCCTACGTTCCGGAGTCCGGCAAAGTGCAGTATCGAATACCTCTGCCACAGGCTCACCTGGCGATCTGATGGACTCGCCATGAAGACGTCATTCGTCTTCACTAGCGTGGCCATTTGCTGCCCTTAATTTGACTAAGGATATCTCCGCCGCAATCGTTTTGGACGCCCGTCGCCTCGTTGGTCAAAGGGCTTGATGCGGAAGTTCGCCGACGCGGCAACTGTAAGCGCTGTGCTGAGCGCCAACCTGTCGAGTGAGGAAAGCGTGCATGGGCGGGTCACGAATCAAGACGATTCATCGTGAAACACGCAAAGACGAGTGACGTCAAACACGACTCAAATGTTGCCGGGGATGCCGCACGTTTCTCTTTAGGTCAATCGCAAGTGACAGCGAACCAGCGACCTTCATTGTCGCTGAAAGCGAAGGCTTTCACACCCGAATGCTCACCTGGCTCTGATGCCTGCACTCCCGCCGCCACTAGTTGAGCGTGCGTGGCGGCGAGGTCTTCTACTTTGAACGCGATGGATGGTGTCGCCAGATCGAGGCCATCGGGATTGTCACGCATCAAGTCCAACGGAACCAGCTCGAAGGAGAAGTCTTGGTTCGCGAATCCGACCTGAACAATTGAGAAATCGCCGGCGGCCTTGCGACCCTTCTCGACCATGCCTACTTTTTCGGTCCAAAACTCGAGACACGCATTCGCGTCTTCGACGTACAGCACCACGTATCCGACTCGCACGGCGCATCCCTTCGTTCAGTGAAATTGACGGAGTCAGCTTATTGGTGTCCGCTCATCGTTTTCGAGGGAGGTCCCTACACTGAACAAATGAAGGTGAACCTACGGCGTCATGCCGGTCTGTTTTGGGTAGCGCAGCTGAGCGCGGACGCTGACGCGGTGTTTCCACTTCTTGCGGGGCTCGACAACAACGAATTCTGGTCACTGACCCGCACCGCCGACGAAGTCTCGCTCGTGAGCACGATTGAGAATCACGGCTCAATCGACGCGACCGAAGGCCCGTGGACGTTGTTCGAAGTCGACGGTGTTTTGGATTTCGGGCTCGTCGGTATCTTGAGCTCGCTCACGAAGCCGATGGCAGATGCCGCGATCAGTGTGTTTGCAATGTCTACCTACAACACCGATTTCATTCTCGTGAAAACCGACTTGGCTGACAGGGCTCAGGAAGTGTGGCAGGAGTCCGGTTTTGGAGTCAATCGCGCTTAGCTGTTGGTAACCCAAACGGCGTGATCGCGACGGCGACGAACCAAATGACGGGCCCGGCGATGGTCGCAAGATCGGCAACGATGACGCCGCTCGTCACCATCGCGAACAGGAAACTGAGGTCAGCGATGCCGATTGCAATGAGTCCGATCCAGTAGCCCGTCCAGGATGCGTGGCGCCAGATCATCCACGCCACAAAAATGCCGAGAACGCCGTATCCACCCACGTCGAGACAGAAATTCAAGATGAGGTGCGACTGGGCAAACACTGTCACGGAATCAGTTGGGAATTGGAATGCAGAAACGGGGGCGTTTACGCCACCGATGAGTGTTGTCCACTGAGCCTGAATGTCGTTGGAGAAAAACTGTGCGATACCAGTGACGCCAACATAAATGTGCAGGATGCTCCAGATGAGAAATAGGCCAGCACCGATTTTTGCGGGTATCCGCAGCAGATTGCTTGCTGAAAAAGACAACGTAGCTCCTTTTGTAAGGTGGGTTATTTGTAGTGCGTGACATCATTATGAGTAACTAAAAAATGTCTTACAAAAGGCACATTCTTCTCACTGAGGCACACGGAGGTAACTCATGGCGGTTGAAGCTCGGGCAAACCCGTATTCCGAGTTTTGCGACGTCATACGGGAAACGTTTGATCGACTCGGAGACAAATGGACACTCGTTGTCATCGTGATTCTGAGTTCAGGGCCGCAGAGATTCTCCGCGCTCCAAACAGGCGTTTTGGGTATTTCGCAGCGAATGCTGACCGTGACGTTGAGAAAGCTTGAACGCGACGGAATTGTCCGACGAACCGTTTTCCCTGAGGTTCCACCTCGGGTTGAGTATGAACTGACGGAGGTCGGGGAGACTCTCATCAAGCCCGTTACGGGCCTTGCCGATTGGTCAATCGAGAATCAGGCCGTTCTGGCGAAGAACCAGAGGATGTTTGACTCACACGTCAGCTCACGGAGCGCCAGTTGAACGAGACATTGCTCTGCCAATGCGCCCCCGCATCCGGAAAGAGTGAGCCATGCCGATAATGCCGATGTTTCCGCTGAGCTCGGTCTTGATCCCGGCGATGCCACTCACGTTGAGAATCTTTGAAGAGCGTTATCTCAAGCTGTTGGGCGACTTGATGGGTGCTGAGACACCCGAGTTCGG
The DNA here is from genome assembly GCA_964651425.1 of uncultured Microbacteriaceae bacterium. Classification (GTDB taxonomy): domain Bacteria; phylum Actinomycetota; class Actinomycetes; order Actinomycetales; family Microbacteriaceae; genus RFQD01. The sequence continues at coordinate 7,558 of CAZYYL010000039.1, forward strand.
GGTTGTGGGCATCGCGCGCGGGCTCGAGGTCGGGGGCGGCGAGGCACGCATGTCGATCGGGACAATCGCTTCCGTCCGTGAAATCGGTACGACTGGCGAATTCCTGGGGCTCGAGTCAGTGGGAACAATGCGGTTCCGCGTCAGTGCGTGGTTGCCGGACAATCCGTATCCCCTCGCCGATATTGAAATGATTCCTGATCTCGTTTGGGACGACAGTCTCGCGCCGTTACGCATACATCTGGAATCGCAGGTTCGAATGCTACTGGCATTCGCGAGCGAGTTTGGGGAACTTCAATTCGGGCCGGATGTCGAACTCAGCGACGACCCCATGAGCGCGTGCTGGCAGCTTGCCGGGGTGTTGCCGATTGGCGAGCTCGACCGATTCGACCTGCTGAGCTCGTCGTCGGCCGAGGAACTCATTGCTCAGACGCATGCGATTGTCGCGGGTGCCGTTGACACGTTGCAAGCGATGCTGGCGACGGACCCCGACCATCGAGATTCGATCCGTGATTCCGACGGATAGTAGTCCTCGGCGCGACGCTTCGCACGATGCGCGGGTCCAAATTCGAACCAGTTCGAGTACACGTCCGAACCGTGATCAAATTTGACGCCGCATGAAGGGGCGGCATTTTTGATGGCGATGACAACGTGAAGAGCGAGGAATTTCCGTTACGCCACGCCGGCTTCGAAGTGGATCTTGGATATGAGTATCTACGCCAGCGTCTTCGTCTAGTTCTGGAAAAGAATGTCCAGGCTACTTTTTCGCTCTTTTACGGTGAGATACGAAAAGCCACACCAATAGCACGATGACGAGGGTGAAGCCGGTTACAGAAATCCACAGTGGCCCATCTGCCACCATTGAAATCAAACCAGCAGCGCCCGCCAGAGTAAGGATGAACGACTGCCAGAATGTAAGGCTTAGTTTCGTTGTGGATTTGTTTTCACTGGTGAACTCGGAATCGCCGGAGTTCTGCATGCGCATTTCCCTTCTCGAACCTGCAACGCATGCGGAAAATATAGACGTTGAAAGTTAACTAACGCACCAGATGAATCTGCGGCGTTTTGATTCGGTGAATAGTCCCCCACGCGACCGGCAAAGCGATGCTTTGCTCAGCGGCGTGGGCCCAGATTCGAACAAGTT
>CAZYYL010000040.1:0-8429 GCA_964651425.1 uncultured Microbacteriaceae bacterium
GAAGCAGCGCGGCGATTTTTGCCCCTTGTGGGCCTTCGGGATAGCGTCCCTTGCGCAAACCATTGCCGATGCCATCGAGCAACTTCACGAGATCTTCAATGATCACAGCCATGTCGTCGGCACCCTTGCGGTTCATCGTCGAGAGTGGCGTGGGCGATTCGAGGACGCGAACCGACAGTGCCTGCGGGCCACGCTTGCCATCGGCGATGCCGAATTCCAAGCGCATCCCGGGGCGAATTGTCGTACCCGTGGGAAGTGCGCTGGCGTGCAAGAAAACTTCGTCGCCTTCGTCCGACGAAATGAAGCCGAAGCCTTTTTCGTCGTCGTAGAACTTGACCTTGCCGGTGGGCATGGAATCTCCTCGAGGTGAAGCCAGTGAGTCTGAATCGCCGCACCAATCGGTGCGTCCGTCGAGTCTACCGGCGCGTGACGAACCCTCTCGTGGAGCGCGTAATCTGGAAGGATGCCTGAGGACGATTACCAACCATCCCGCGTCGAGCGAATCCTTGTCGCATTGTCGGCCACCTGCATCGCATTATCGGTGCTCTGCTTTCTCACCATCGTTGTTGTGACGGGCCTTCTCCACCTTCCGGGCGCTGGTCCCGTGTGGGCGGTCGTCGTGACGCTGCCCCTCATTGGACTGCCGATGGGATTCATTCTTTTCGCCGCACTGCTCGTCATCAACTTCGTTCGCCGTCGCCGCACTCGCGGTGGACGCGCCTAGGGCACCCGTTGACCTCATCCGCTCTCAATCTGGCACGCGACCTCAAATCGCGGAGCCGCGAGCAACTCATTGCTCTACTGACCGAGCGACCGGTCGGTGGCACCACACTGCGCGATTTCTTTGACCTCGCCGATGCGTTGCTTCAGAAAGGCACCATCATGGATGCGCTCGCGCGCGTGCCCCGCGCCACCGTAGTGCGCGCTGCCGAGGGCAACCTGCGCGCATCCGATCAACTTCTGCACCGCTTAGGTTTGGCGACCGAGCTACCCGACGGCACGTTCGCGCCCATGGACGAAGTAACCGACGCAGCGCGCGAGCTGTGCGCATTGCCGGCGTTTGCCGGCGCCACCGCGACCGTCGCCGAATCGCTGTCCGTCGAGACAACGGTTGAATCCGAGACGGACGCCGCCCGCATCGCCCTCGAACGCGGGCTCGTGATCACCTCGGCGATCGACGACCTCGCACAGGCCTTCAGCGAGAAGCCCGCCCGTCGCATGGCGACGGGTTTGCTCTCGGCAGCAGACACTGCGCGCATCACGCTCACAGTTGAGCACGTTGGCCTCACGCTGGGGCACGCCATGAATCTCGCGGAACGCGCGCAGCTCATCCACTTGGCTGATGGTTGGTGGATGCCCGCACCCGGCCTCGCCGCGTGGCGAACCGGTGGCCCCGCGCAGCGTTGGGTTGCTCTGGCGTTCGCCTGGCGCGAGTCGCTCGATCCTCGTGTCGCCGAGCTACTCACGGCTCGCACAGGGTGGGGATTGTCGCTCATCGAGTTCGCGCAGTACACGTTCCCGCTCGCTCAAGACTGGATTATCGCGCTCATCCGTCGCGCAGTCGCCGACGCCGCCGCGCTCGGACTCACGGCGAACGACGAGCGCCTGCCCATCACCGTCGAAATTCTCGACGGCGATCGTGACGCAGTGACGCAACTCGCGCTGGCATCGTTGCCCGAACCGATTGACATCGTCTACGTGCAGAACGACTTGACGATTGTGGCGCCCGGCTTGCTTCATCCCGACGACGAGGCGCTTCTGCGTCGCATCTGCGACGTGGAGAACGCAGGTCTCGCATCCACTTTTCGAGTCAGCGCTCAACGACTGAACTCAGCGCTCATCGCCGGACTCACCGTCGACGAAATTCTCACGTCGCTCGAGCGACTTTCAGCAACGCCGTTGCCACAGCCGGTCGTGTATCTCATCACGGAAACCGGTGCCAAGTTCGGCGCGATTCGGGTGCGTTCGTGGGGAGGCGGTTCTCTCGTCTCGTGTCGCGATTCGCACCTGCTCGATCTTTTGTTGGCCGACTCCTCGCTCGCGGTGCTCACGTGGGAGCGCGTGTCCGACACCACCGCGACAACAACGCGTGACCCAAATACGACGCGCGAACTGCTCGTCGCTGAGAAGCATCCGGCCGTCTGTGAAGACGACGACGGCAACGTCGAACAAACGATTCCCACGGTTGTGTTGCCCGTCACCGCACGCGCGCAGGCCGTTCCCGCCGTGCACACGCTCGTCGACAAACTGATCACGTCGACGTCAACCGAAACGGGCAGTATCAGCCACCTCGACGACGGTGCCGCGTGGCGCGAACGCCAAGTTTCACTCGCCATTCGCGAGAAGGCGCCACTCACCCTGACCTTCGGCATGCCCGACGGGTCAAACAAGGTGATGACGGTCATCCCGCTCTCACTATCGAACGGTCGACTGCGCGCGAAAGATGCGACGACGGATGTGGAGCGCACGCTCCCGATGGCGAGCATCGTCACCCTGGCGACTCCGGTAGCGTAGAAAACTATGCCCGAGGGTCCACTTATCGTTCAGAGCGACCGCACGGTCTTGCTCGAAGTCGCACACGAACGCGCGAAGGATGCTCGTCACGAGCTCGCCGTTTTCGCCGAGTTGGAGCGCGCACCGGAGCACATCCACACGTATCGAATCACGCGCCTCGGGTTATGGAACGCACGAGCGGCTGGCCACACGTCGGACGAAATTCTCGGCACACTCGAGCGCTTCTCGAAGTTTGCCGTGCCACCGACGGTCAGCCTCGACATCACCGAAACGATGAATCGCTACGGGCGACTCACTATCGAGCGTGACGCCGACGGCAACCTTTTGCTTCGTGGCACCGACCCGGCCGTTCTTGCTGAGGTCGCCAAGTCGAAGAAGACGAGCGAGTTGTTGGCCGTTCGACCCGATGGCGCGTACGACGTTGCCCCCTGGGCTCGCGGTCAGCTGAAGCAGGAACTGTTGAAGCTCGGCTGGCCTGCCGAAGACCTCGCTGGTTTCCGCGACGGCGCTCCGTTCGACATCGAACTCAAGACTGACGGCTGGAACTTGCGCCACTACCAAGAGAAGGCGGTCGACAACTTCCTCACCGGCGGATCTGGCGTGGTCGTGCTTCCGTGTGGCGCGGGAAAGACGCTCGTCGGAGCAGCCACGATGGCACGTACCGACACCGACACGCTCATCCTCGTGACGAACACCGTGTCGGCCCGTCAGTGGCGCGACGAACTCATCGCCCGCACGTCGCTCACCGCCGACGACATCGGCGAGTACTCGGGTCAGACCAAAGAGATCAAGCACGTCACTATTGCGACGTATCAAATTCTTACCGCCAAGCGCGGCGGCGAGTTCGCACACCTCTCACTGCTCGATGCCAAAGACTGGGGACTCGTCATTTACGACGAGGTGCACCTGTTGCCCGCACCCGTGTTCAAGCTCACCGCCGAGCTCCAAGCTCGCCGTCGCCTCGGTCTCACCGCAACGCTCGTTCGTGAAGATGGCCGCGAGTCGGATGTCTTCAGTCTCATCGGCCCCAAACGTTTCGACGCGCCGTGGAAAGAGATCGAGGCCGAGGGCTTCATCTCACCTGCCGTCTGCAAAGAGATCCGAATCGACCTGTCACAGGATGAGCGACTCCGTTACGCGGCTGCGAGCGACGCCGACCGTTACCGTATGGCCGCGTCGAGCCCCGAGAAGTTGAGCGTCGTCAAGCAGTTGATTGCGGCGCATCCTGACGACCAGATTCTCGTCATTGGGCAGTATCTCGATCAGCTCGCCGAACTCGGCGCCACACTCGACGTACCTGAAATCACAGGAGCTACGCCGGTGGATGAGCGCGAGAAGCTGTTCGGCGCGTTCCGTTCCGGAGAAATTCGTGTTCTCGTGGTGAGCAAGGTTGCCAATTTTTCGGTCGACTTGCCCGAAGCAAGCGTGGCGATTCAGGTGTCAGGTGCGTTCGGCTCTCGGCAGGAAGAGGCTCAGCGTCTCGGTCGACTTCTGCGACCGAAGAAGTCGGGACGCACGGCGACGTTCTACACGCTCGTTGCGCGCGACACAATCGACCAGGACTACGCGGCGAACCGCCAGCGGTTCCTGACCGAACAGGGCTATGCCTACGAGATTGTGGATGCGCACACGCTGTAACCAGCACAACGGAGTGTTTCCGCGCTCTAAACAAAACTCCAGCAGATTTTTGCTCACTCCCAGACTACATTCAGGAAACGCCCAGTAGCGTCGTCGGTATGGAAGGTCCAAAAATCCTCGTAGTTGACGACGAACCCAACATTCGCGACTTGCTCACCACGAGTCTTCGCTTTGCCGGGTTCCGCGTGCAGGCGGTAGCCAATGGCTCGTCTGCCATCTCGGCCGTTCTCGCGAACGAACCCGATCTCATCATCCTTGACGTCATGCTCCCCGACATGAACGGCTTCTCCGTGACGAAGCGTCTGCGCGAAGCCGGCTACACGTCGCCCATCCTTTTCCTCACGGCGAAGGACGACACGGCGGACAAGATCACCGGACTCACGGTGGGCGGCGACGACTACGTCACGAAGCCGTTCAGCCTCGACGAAATCGTTGCTCGCATCAAGGCAATCTTGCGTCGCACGGCTGTCGCCGAAGAAGAGTCGGCGATCAAGGCGGGTGAAATCTCGATGGATCAAGACACGCACGAAGTGCGCGTTGGCGACACCCCCGTCGAACTGAGCCCGACCGAGTTCAAGCTGCTTCGCTACATGATGCAGAACCCGAACCGCGTGCTGTCGAAAGCGCAGATCCTTGACCACGTCTGGGAGTACGACTTCAACGGCGACGCCGGCATCGTGGAGTCGTACGTGTCGTACCTCCGACGCAAGCTCGACGCACTCTCGTCAGAGCCATTGATTCAGACAAAACGAGGCTTCGGTTACATGCTTCGGGTGGCAAAGTAGTCGTATGTCCCTCGCGCTCCAAGATCGCCTCGATGCGATTTCGCTGCGCACGAAAGTCACCGCGGTCACAGTTCTACTGTTGACCGTGGGGCTTCTCGTTTCGGGCATCGGCACCATGGCGATGTTGCGCCCGGCCCTCATCGGCCAGCTCGACAGCCAGATTGGTGCAGTTGCGATTGACCTTTCGCGCATGCTCGATGACTCGAGCAAGCCGTCCATCGATTCGTCTGCTCCGAGCGACTACTACTTCGCGCTGTACGGCGCTGACGGTGCACTCCTGCAACGAAACTGGGTCGAGAAAGCGAACGGCCTACAGCCCGACATCTCATCGACGTGGACGCTCAACGACACCGTGAACACGGGCGGCACAGTCTTTGCACTGCGAAGTGTGGATGATCGCGTCACGTTCCACGCGGTCGCCATCTCTGTGACATTCCAAGACTTGTCTGGTCTACGCGGCTCACTCGTGGTGGCCGCTCCCACCACGAGCGTGGACCGTCTGCTCACGACCTACCTCTCGATCTTCTTGGGCTTTGGAATCGGTGTGGTCATCGTCGGCGCCTTGCTCACACGTTTCCTCGTCACGACGACGTTCGCTCCCCTTCGCGAAGTCGAACTCACGGCCGCGGCAATCGCCGATGGCGACTTCAGCCAGCGCCTTCCCGGTGCCACGCCAAACACCGAAGTCGGTCGGCTCAATCGCGCGCTGAACATCATGCTCGGCCGAATCGACCGCGCTTTCGCCGACCGCAACCGCGCGCTCTCGCAGATGCAGCGGTTCGTCGGTGACGCATCCCATGAACTTCGCACGCCACTCGTTTCTGTGCGCGGTTACGCCGAGCTCTATCGCATGGGCGCACTTCCCAAGAAGAACGATGTCGCACAAGCAATGGATCGCATCGAGAAAGAGGCGATTCGTATGGGCGTGCTCGTTGAAGACCTCCTTGCTCTGGCCCGTCTCGATGAGTCGCGCCCGCTCGAGACATCTGATGTCGACTTGCTCGTCGTCGCGAACGATGCAGCAATGGATGCGCGCGCCTTCGACCCCGAAAGAACCGTGACCGTGGTACACGAGGGCGGCACGGGTGACTCGTCTTCGGTGGTCATCCAGGCCAATGACGACAAGGTGCGCCAGGTCATCACGAACTTGATGGGTAACGCGTTGAGGTTCACCGCGCCGTCGACGCCCATCGAGATTGTCGTCTCTGCGCCCACCGCAACCGGCACGCCCGGCACCGCCCCGCAGACCGCTTCGATCGCCGTCGTCGACCACGGCGAGGGCATCCCACCTCAAATCAGAGACCGCATCTTCGAGCGCTTTTGGCGAGCGGACTCGTCGCGCGCACGTGAGACCGGCGGCTCGGGTCTCGGACTCGCGATCGTCGCGTCCATCGTGAGCGCTCACCATGGCACCATTGCCGTGACCGAGACGCCGGGCGGCGGCGCCACATTCGTCGTCACGCTTCCCGTTGTTCACAAGACCGACGCCTAAGCATTTATCCACCGCACGGCAACGACGGTCATTCGGGTTCGACACGCGCCCGATACCTTCTCGTCAGTTCATCTGACCGAAGGAGCACCCCGTGACTCAGTTCCGCGTTGACAGCGACGCCGTCGCCCACGCCACCTCGACCGTGCAGTCGTCGGTGGCACGCATTCAGGGCGAGGTCGCGCTCTTGAGAAACCAGCTCGCTGACTTACAGTCGTCGTGGTCAGGTCCCGCTGCCACGGCCTTTCAAGGCACGGTCGACAACTGGCACCAGACGCAGATCCGCGTTGAGGATGCGCTCACACAACTGAGCCAGACACTCGCACAGGCTGCCCGCCAGTACGCCGAGATGGAACTCGCGACGACCCAGCTATTCGCACACTAGCCGGCCGTGCGACGGCGTCGGCGACGCCCACTACTCAGCCACACAAGCTCGCCCGGCCAACTCCCCCATCGGGCCGCGGTGATACGGGTGTGGCCCCTCCCGAATACGGGAGGGGCCACACCTGATTTCGTCTGTTCGACGGGCTTCTGGCGAGTTACTGCTTAGAAGTCCATGCCTTCGTTGTGTCCGCCCATGGGAGGAGCCTGCTTCTCGGGCTTCTCCGCAACGACCGCCTCGGTCGTGAGGAAGAGAGCCGCGATCGAGGCAGCATTCTGCAGCGCAGAGCGCGTCACCTTGGCGGGGTCAATGATGCCCTGAGCAACAAGGTCACCGTACTCGTCGGTTGCGGCGTTGAGACCGTGACCGTTCGGGAGCGAGCGAACCTTGTCGACGACAACACCGGGCTCGTGGCCCGCGTTAATGGCGATCTGGCGCAGCGGAGCTTCGATCGCAACGCGAACGATGTTTACACCGGTTGCTTCGTCACCCTTGAGCTTGAGCGAGTCAAGAGCCGAGCCGGCCTGGATGAGCGCGACGCCACCACCGGGGACGATGCCCTCTTCGACGGCAGCCTTCGCGTTGCGAACGGCGTCTTCGATGCGGTGCTTGCGCTCCTTGAGTTCGACCTCGGTTGCCGCGCCGGCCTTGATGACGGCCACGCCGCCGGCGAGCTTGGCGAGACGCTCTTGAAGCTTCTCGCGGTCGTAGTCACTGTCCGTTCCGTTGATTTCTCCACGGATCTGAGCGACGCGACCGGCAATCTGCTCGGGGTCACCCGCTCCTTCAACGATGGTGGTCTCATCCTTGGTGATGACGACCTTGCGAGCGCTACCAAGAAGGTCCAAGTCAACGGCGTCGAGCTTGAGGCCGACCTCCTCAGAGATGACCTGTCCACCCGTGAGGATTGCGATGTCCTGGAGCATTGCCTTGCGGCGGTCGCCGAAGCCGGGAGCCTTGACGGCAACCGACTTGAAGATTCCGCGGATCTTGTTCACAACGAGAGTTGCCAGAGCTTCACCTTCGACGTCTTCCGCGATGATCAAGAGCTGCTTGCCCGTCTGGGCAACCTTCTCGATAACCGGGATGAGGTCCTTGATGCTCGAGATCTTCGAGTTGACGATGAGGATGTAGGGGTCTTCGAAGACCGCTTCCTGGCGCTCCGGGTCGGTGACGAAGTATGCCGACAGGTAACCCTTGTCGAAGCGCATACCTTCGGTCAGCTCGAGCTCGGTGCCAAACGTGTTCGACTCCTCGACGGTAACGACGCCTTCCTTGCCCACCTTGTCGATGGCCTCGGCAATGATCGCACCAATCTGCGGGTCAGCAGCCGAAATCGACGCGGTGGCGGCGATTTCTTCCTTCGTCTCGACCTCTTTGGCGTTTTTCTGCAGCTGAGCGGAGACGGCCTCGACGGCCGATTCGATACCTCGGCGAAGGGCAATCGGGTCTGCGCCAGCAGCGACGTTGCGAAGTCCCTCGCGCACGAGAGCCTGCGCGAGAACCGTGGCGGTGGTCGTTCCGTCACCGGCGACGTCATCCGTCTTCTTGGCAACTTCCTTGACCAGCTCGGCACCCATGCGCTCGTAGGGGTCTTCGAGGTCGATCTCTTTCGCGATGG
>CAZYYL010000041.1:0-8325 GCA_964651425.1 uncultured Microbacteriaceae bacterium
GGACGCGAGCCCACGCCCGAAGAGCTGTCACGCGAACTCGACATGACGCCTGAGAAGGTCGTCGAAGTTCAGAAGTACGGTCGCGAACCGATCTCGCTTCATACTCCACTAGGTGAAGATGGCGACAGTGAGTTCGGTGATCTCATCGAAGACACCGAGGCCGTTGTACCCGCTGACGCAGTTGGGTTCACGATGCTCCAGCGCCAGCTTGAATCTCTTCTTGATTCACTGTCTGAGCGCGAGGCTGGCGTGATTCGTATGCGCTTCGGTCTTGGTGACGGTATCCCCAAGACGCTCGACCAGATTGGTGACACGTTTGGTGTGACGCGTGAGCGCATCCGCCAAATCGAGTCGAAGACCATGGCGAAGCTACGCCACCCATCGCGGTCACAGTCGCTCCGCGACTACCTCGAGTAAGCACACACCATGCGTATCGCGTTGGCGGTGCTATTCGGGCGTGCAGTCCGATGGGCTACGCGCTTGCGGGGTGGCGGCTCTGCGATGCCGGGCAACGTGGCGCTACTCTTTGCTCCGAAATTCCTCGAGCACGCGTTCTCGCAGGTGACGAACGGCATCATTTTTGTGTCTGCGTCGAACGGCAAGACCACAACGACGAACATGCTTGCGCGCATCCTTCGTGCTCATGGCCTCACAGTCTTCACAAACCCCTCCGGCGGCAATCTTCCTCAGGGCATTGCTTCGGCTTTATTAGCGGATGTTGCGCTCGACGGAATTGTTCACGCCGACGTTGCCGTGCTTGAAGTCGATGAGGCCTATTCTGTCGGCTTGGCCGCACGTTTGACCCCCACGTCGACGTTGCTCGTGAACGTGCAGGTGGATCAACTCAATCGTTTTTATGAACCGGCGCGCGTAGCGGACATGCTTCGAACACTCGCTAACGCAACGAAGACCAACGTCATCCTGAACGCAGATGATGACAGCCTGCGTGAAATAGGCATGTCTCTAACGGGCGCTAAGACTGTGACGTGGTTCGGCGTTGATTCGGACTTGTTGTCACGTGCACCGCACGGGCTGTCGAACGTACGCCAGCAAAATGAGTCCCGTCTGGTTGCGCGACCACACGCGTCCACCGAGGTTGTGGCCAACGTGGATCGCGAAGCGATCATTCGCTTCGGATCTGAGCGGATTGATGTTCCTCTGCCCGCTCGTGGACTTCACTACGCAGTCGACGCTGCCGGAGCGATTCAGGCAGCCCGCGCCGTGCTGGAATCATCATTTGACCCGAGCTTGGCAGTCGAAGGCTTGTCCGGAATGGAAACCATTTACGGGCGTGGTGAGGTCATCACGGTCAACGGCGAAGACATTGAAGTCATCATGATGAAGAATCCGCCGAGCCTGCAGATGAACTTGGACGCGTTGTCCGTCAAGCCCGAACAACTGTTGGTGGCGGTTGACGAAGGAACCCCGGACCCGTCTTGGATCTATGGCATCGACTTGTCCAACCTGGGGGATGTCGACATCATTACGGGCACGAAGGCCTGGCAGATTGCAACGCGATTCGCTTACGAAGGTCGAAAAGTTCGTCGTGTAGAACCAGACCCGGATAAAGCAGTGGAGTGGTTCCTCGCTTTACCCAAGCCCAAGTCAGGCCTGAAAGTGATGCTCGTCAATTACGAACTGATGATGAGTATCCGTAAGCGCCTTGGGTTCTTGGAACTTGAGGGAGGCAATAAATGACGAACGCGCGACCACACCTTCATATTGCCCACCTATACCCCTCGGAACTGGGAATCAACGGCGACGTCGGAAACGTCACCGCGCTCGTCTATCGTGCGCGCGCATACGAGGTCGACGTTCGCGTGACAAATGTCACTCGGGGCGGGGAACTCCCGGCCGATATCGATCTCGTGCACATCGGTAGCGGTCCAACGGAAGAGCTCAAACTCGTCCTTTCTGACATCTCGCGACTGGCGCCGGAACTTCGTGCCCTGCGCGATGCCGGCATTCCTTTCCTCGCGATTTCTGCCGGATGGTTTGCACTCGGTGAATCGGTCGCGTTCTCTGATGGAATTCAGGCGACGGGTGCCGGAGTTTTCCCCTCGTCGGTCAAACTCCTCAAGTCGCGTGTCGTTGGTGAAATCGCTCTCGACACTGTGTGGGGGATTGTCACCGGTTTCGAGAATCATTCCGCGCTCGTTGACCCCTCCGACTTGAGTCATTTCGGTCGTGTGCGCGAAGGGGTGGGCAGTGACCCGAATGCGCGTCGCGCGCAGAGATGGGAAGGCGTCGTGATGGGCGCATCCATCGGCACCAACGTTCACGGGTCATTGCTGCCAATGAACCCTGTGATCGCCGATTCTCTCATCGAGTCGGCCGTTCAACGCACGCATCCCAAATGGAAGGTTCCGACGGATCATTTGAAGCCGGATGCGATTACCGAGCTTGACGGTTTCGCAGCGAATTCTCGTGAGGCAGTTCTGAAGCGACTCTAGGTCGAGGCGACAAAGTTAAGGTGCTCGCGGGGGACCGCCGACGAGACGCTCGTGACCACCTCATCGCCGATTGTGTTGCACCACGCGCCGAGCTGTTCGGCCGACGGGCCACCCTCGCCAAAAATGACGGCGGTGTCGCCGACCTGAACGTCGGACGACGAGGTAACGCGCATCCGGTCGACGCTGATGTTCAAGACCGTGAGGTGTCGTCCGTTGATGCGCACACATCGGTCGGGGTGGTCGCCCGTCAACACGCCATGTCCGTATCCGGCGGCAACCGTCATTGATCCTTCGTCGACAGCAATGACGGGAGCCGTCAGCGTCATTACGGGACGGAGGTCTAGGTTCGTCGCCGTGCGATCGTCAAATGGCGAGATTCCGTACGCCGCGATTCCAAACCGCACAAAGTCGTATCGCTCGCGGGCGTGTTGGAGACCAAATGAGCTTGCCCCAGCGTGGAGGAATTGGGGAGTCAAGCCAGCTGCACGTGCGACTCGCACCGCCTCGTCAAACTTGTTCAGCGACTCGACGTCGTCTTGCCGCGACGCGTCGGCAAGGTGAGTCCAGATGCCGACGACATTCAAAGAACCTGAGTTCTGTAAGGCATGAGCGCGAGCACACAAGACCGGCCACTCCTCTTCCTGTGCACCATTCCGGGTGAGACCTGAATCAAACTTGAGGTGAACGTTGGCAGCGTGATTCTCGCTGGCTGTTCGACCAATGGCCTCAAGTTGGTCGAGTCGTGACACACCTAAGTCGATGCCACGCTCAAGGGCGGTCGGAATTTCGTCGTCGCTAAACAGCCACGCGAACAGGCGCTCAGCAATTCCTGATTCTCGTAGCCTTGCCGCGGCACCAACTTCTAACGTGGCAAGTCCGGCTACGCCGGATTGGATCGCGGTATGCGAAATCTCGACGAGTCCATGACCGTACGCATTTGTTTTGACTGCCAGCATTATCCCTGCCGTTTCGGCATGCGTGCTCAAGACGGCGAGATTGTGTGAGAGGTTCGCATGATTGATGAGCACTCGAGGATGCCCATTCACGAGAGCGCCTCGCGTGACACCCGGTAGCCGACCTGCGAAATCAAGGCGAGTGAAGGAATGCCCGTGGCTACACTCCACGAAGCAACAGTGTGCTGAGAATCCGGTTCGGTAGACCACAGCACTGCTTCGGCGCCCACGGGGATGTCATGTTCACCATCCAAGTCCACGACGAGTTGATCCATCGCAATTCGTCCCGCAATTCGTCCGGTAACTGGCGCACTCTTGAGATTTGGTGAGCTCTTCACCGTGACGTGCCCGGTGTTGGATGCGCGCCGAGCGGCTCCGTCGGCGTAGCCGAGTCCAACAAGTGCCAGTGTGGTGGGTTTCGCCGTTTCATAGGTGTAGCCATACGAGACTCGTCGCCCTGCTGGGACGTGCTTCACGTTGGCCACTTCGCCGACAAACGTGGTGAAGCCACCTCCGCCACGTGCCACCCCATACATTTCGTCCGCCTCAAGAACCAGAGTCGCGTCAATGGCGTCAAGCACAGTTTCGTCTTCGACGAGCTTGACAATCCCGGAGCGACGAAGCACGGGCGTGATCAAGTCGAGACCATGGCCATATGCGTTCGCACGAACATCCCCCCACAGATCGTCAGCGGCGATTCCGGAACGAAATTTACGCGACAACAGGTTAAGGACATGACTCTCGAAACCGGTGAGATCGACTCGGAGCGCACGCGTCAAACCGGTCACAGCGAGAAGGTATTAGCTGCGCGGAGCGTTGAGTCGGTGGCTCTCGTCGTGCCACGTCACGCCCAGTCCGGACAGTTTCTCGCGGTGCTTGTTGCCGTGGTGGGCACAGAAAAGTAGTTCGCTGCCGTTAGCGAGGGTGGCGCGCATGTAGGCCTGAGCACCGCAGCTGTCGCAACGGTCAAGACCCGTCAACTCGTAGACGGCTTCAGCTTCGTTCTCAGTGGTGACGGTTGTCATCTCAGATCTCCCTCGGATGCGTGGCGAACCACATCCATATGTAACCACGAACCACCGTCGGAAACCGGCTACTTCTCCCGCATTTCGCTCACCGCGTAGCTTCCGTCGACGACGGCGATGCGCGCCGGGCCGCAGGCAACTGCCAACTACAGTGAAGGGCGTTGCGCCAACCCGTTGATGTCTAGGAGTCATTTCGTGTCCACCGAGTATTCGGCCCGCCATCTTTCTGTTCTCGAAGGTCTCGAGGCAGTTCGCAAGCGTCCGGGTATGTACATCGGTTCGACCGATTCGCGCGGACTCATGCACTGTCTGTGGGAAATCATTGACAATTCGGTTGACGAGGCACTCGGTGGCTTCGGCAACAAGATCGACGTCGTTCTTCACGGCGATGGCAGTGTCGAAGTTCACGACCGCGCCCGCGGAATCCCCGTTGATATCGAACCAAAGACAGGGCTTTCCGGCGTCGAGGTCGTCTTCACAAAACTCCACGCGGGCGGAAAGTTCGGCTCGGGTTCGTATGCGGCATCGGGTGGTTTGCACGGTGTTGGCGCGTCTGTCGTGAATGCGTTGTCATCCCGACTCGACGTTGAGGTCGACCGCGATGGCGTGACCTGGGCGATGTCCTTCCACCGTGGTGAACCCGGTGTTTTTGACGACTCAAATGGTCGTTCACCGGAATCGCCCTTCACTCCATTCAACGACAGCAGCGAACTGCGCAAGGTGGGCAAGGTCGGAAAGAACGTCACGGGTACGCGCGTGCGGTACTGGGCTGACACCCAGATTTTTACGCCGGGTGCAACTTTCCAGCTCGACGAACTTTCGGCACGTGCGCGTCAGACGGCGTTCCTCGTTCCCGGCATCACGGTCGAGATTACGGATGCGCGCACGAGTGAACCCGTCACCGAAACGTTCTCGTTCCAGGGCGGCATCAGCGAATACGTCGAGTTTCTCGCTCCGGACACGGCCGTCACGGGAATCTGGCGACTCAACGGGGAAGGCACGTTCACCGAAACAGTTCCCGTTCTCGGCGACGACGGCAACATGTCCGCTCAGGAGGTCGAGCGTACATGCGTTGTCGACATTGCTGTTCGATGGGGGACTGGCTACGAGACCAAGATCAACTCGTTCGTCAACATCATTGCCACTCCCAAGGGTGGAACCCACCAAGCCGGTTTCGAGCAAGCTCTTCTGAAAGTTCTCCGTTCTCAAGTCGAAGCCAATGCACGTCGACTCAAAGCTGGCACCGACAAGCTTGAAAAGGATGATGTTGTCACTGGACTGACTGCGGTCGTGACGGTGCGTCTTCCTGAGCCGCAGTTCGAGGGGCAGACAAAGGAGGTCCTCGGTACTCCGGCAGTCAAGCAAATTGTTGCGAACGTCGTCACGAAGGCGCTGACGGAGCGACTCACCTCGGGCAAGCGTGACGACAAATCACAGAGCGCTCTGCTGCTCGAAAAGGTTGTTTCCGAAATGAAGGGCAGAATTTCGGCCCGCACGATCAAGGAGAACCAGCGACGCAAAAATGCACTCGAGTCGTCCAGCTTGCCGGCCAAACTTGTCGACTGTCGCAGTAACGACGTTGAGCATTCGGAACTCTTCATCGTCGAGGGTGACTCGGCCCTGGGGACCGCAAAGCTTGCGCGCAATAGTGAGTACCAAGCCCTGCTTCCCATTCGAGGAAAGATTCTCAACGTTCAGAAGGCCAGCGTCTCGGACATGCTCCACAACACGGAGTGCGCATCCATCATTCAGGTGATTGGCGCGGGCTCGGGAAACGGGCGTGGCTTCGAGAATTTCGATCTGTCGTCGGCTCGCTACGGCAAGGTGATTTTGATGAGTGACGCCGATGTCGACGGTGCGCACATTCGCACGCTGCTGTTGACGCTGTTCTTCCGATACATGCGCCCCCTCATTGAAGACGGCCGTGTATTTGCTGCCGTGCCACCCCTGCACCGCGTGGTCGTGGTGAACCCTGGCTCGAAGGCGAACGAAACGATTTACACGTATTCCGAGAAGCAGCTTCACGAGACGCTCGAGAAGATCGAGAAGTCCGGTCGCCGTTACCAAGAGCCCATTCAGCGCTACAAGGGTCTAGGTGAGATGGATGCCGACCAGCTCGCGATGACCACGATGGATCGGTCACAGCGTCTTCTTCGCCGCGTGCGGGTCGAAGATGCGGAAGCGGCGACGCAGGTTTTCGAGCTGCTCATGGGCAATGAAGTTGCACCACGACGCGACTTCATCATTGCCGGCTCGTCGCAGTTGAGTCGAGAGAGTATCGACGTTTAGTTCGCCTGGTCGTTTCCGAGGAACGAGACTTCTCCGGCGACCTTTTCGCCGGATGCGTCTCGCTTCGGATTGACGTCAGGAAGCTCGCGCGGAGATCCATCAAGACCGTTGGCTCGAGGCTGTCCCGCGCCAACCCACGCGAGAGCGACGGCGTCTTCGCCCTTGAGCAGCGATTGGGCGCGCACTCCGCCAGTCGCGCGACCCTTGGCGGGGAACGCGTCGAGTGGCGTGACCTTGACGCGCCCCGCATCCGTGCCGACAAGGGTTGAGAGACTTGCGCTCACCGTGACGACGTTGTCACCAGGACGCGCAGGACCGAAGAACACGGCAAGCGCATCCGTTGCCAAATTCACTCCGGCCATGCCGCCGGCAGAGGCCCCTTGTGGGCGAACGGAACTTGCTGCAAAGCGCAGCAACTGCGCATCGGAGGTAACGAAGACCAACTCGGCGTCGTCCGGCGCGAGTCCGCCACCAACTACCTGATCCCCGTCTTTGAGAGCGATCAGCGAGGATCCCGACTTGGAGGGGAGAGCGTCGATACTGATGCGCTTAACCGTGCCTTCGCGTGTGCCGAGTGCAATGACTCCGTCGCCGGCGAGGGGTACGAGGAAACTGATTCGTTCGCCAGATTCGAGATCGACGAAGTCGCTTGATTTCACACCAGCCGTCAGCGTCACTGCGGTCGGAGGAACACCGGGCAGCGCTTCTGGTGACACGTGCAGAAGACGACCGTGTGTTGTCACTGCGCCAAACGCCTGTCGGCGCGAACCGGAGACAACGCTCGCAATCGCGTCATGAACGGAGCGATGCGGCAACGCGACGGCCGCGTCGGCCGCGTCAGCCAAGTCCACGCGAACGAGTCGCTGCGTTGCGCTGAGGGCGACGAGGGCGGGAGTGTCCGCCATTTGAAGTGTCGACGGCGAAGCGGCAGCCGACTTGGCGGCGACGCGAGCGGCCGCTACATCGACTGTTGAAGTGCTGAGCACCGTGCGTCGCGCCGTACCAAGTAGGCGAGCCGTCTCATCGAGTTCGTTCGACACCACATCAACCAGGCGTGACGGTTTGGCCAGGATCTCTTCAAGTTCTCGAATCTCTGCCTCGAGGGCTGTGGCTTCCCTCTCGAGCTCGATGCGGCTGAACTTTGTGAGGCGCCGAAGGCGAAGTTCGAGGATGTACTCAGCTTGCGGTTCTGAAAGCGAGAAAGTCTCTTGCAATTGGGTGCGTGCCGTGTCGGCGTCATCACTGTTGCGAATGACCTGGATGACTCGGTCAATATCGACTATGGCAATGAGGAGTCCCTGTACGAGATGCAGGCGTTCCTTGCGTTTGTTCACACGGTACGTCGAGCGACGGAACACTACCTCTTTGCGGTGCTCAACGTAGACCTGCAACATTGCGCGGAGCCCCAGCGTCTCTGGGCCACCGTTGACTAGGGCAACGTTATTGATGCTGAACGTGTCTTCAAGTGGCGTCAGACGGTAAAGCGTGTCTAGTACCGCCTGCGGATCAAATCCGTTCTTGATTTCGATGACGAGCTTGAGCCCGTGATGACGGTCAGTGAGGTCGACGACATTCGAAATTCCCGTGATCTTCTTTGAGTTGACG
>CAZYYL010000042.1:0-8285 GCA_964651425.1 uncultured Microbacteriaceae bacterium
GTCATCCGGGCTGCCGCCGATCAGGCTTGCGAGTTCCTTCGCCATCTTCTCTGGATCGGCCGCCGGCAGATCAATCTTGTTGAGAACGGGGATGATCGTGAGGTCGTTTTCCATCGCAAGGTAGAGGTTCGCCAGCGTCTGTGCTTCGATGCCTTGTGCCGCATCGACGAGAAGGATTGCTCCCTCGCACGCAGCCAGAGAACGACTGACCTCGTAAGTGAAGTCGACGTGCCCAGGCGTGTCAATCATGTTGAGAGCGAACGTCTCTTTGTTGACTTCCCACGGCATGCGCACGGCCTGCGACTTGATGGTGATTCCGCGCTCGCGCTCGATGTCCATGCGGTCGAGGTACTGAGCGCGCATCGAGCGGTCATCCACGATGCCCGTGATCTGCAACATGCGGTCGGCAAGGGTCGACTTGCCGTGGTCGATGTGCGCGATGATGCAGAAGTTACGAATCTGCGAAGGCGACGTCGACGCGGGCTGCAGCGGGTTCGAAGCACGTGGTGACATGGGGTTCTAGTCTCCCACGACTGGGTCACGCGTTAGAACCACCACAGGTTTGCTGGTACAGTTGGAAATCGGTTTGCGCGCGGTCCCACACCAGCGCGACAGTCAGGTGAAGAGCCCTCTACCTCTTCGCTCGGCACGTCTCTATCCATCCAAATGAAAAGGCTCGAATAAGTGGCAAATATCAAGTCGCAGATCAAGCGCATCGGTACCAACGAAAAGGCGCAGGAGCGCAACAAGGCCGTCAAGAGTGGCGTGAAAACCGCTGTACGCGCAACGCGCACCGCTGTTGCTGCGGGCGACAAGGCTGCTGCTGAGGCAGCGCTCAAAGTCGCTGGCAAGAAGCTCGACAAGGCTGTGAGCAAGGGTGTTCTTCACAAGAACAACGCTGCGAACCGCAAGTCGGCAATCGCCAAGCAGGTTGCTGCTCTCTAGGAACACCAAGGTTTATTCGCGAAACCCCGCCGGTTATCCGGCGGGGTTTTGTGTTGCAGGGATGGTTTTAGCTGCGCCCGTAGTTCGCGACGACCGTGATCATGCGCTCAACCGCAAACACCGGATCGCGTGACGCACCCTTGACGTTGGCGTCGGCTTCGGCGATGGCCACGATGGCATTGCGGATGCCGGACTCATCCCAGCCCGATTGAACATCTCGGCGCGCACGGTCGATCTGCCAGGGCGCTGCGCCAAGGGTGCCAGCGAGCTCTTTGGATGACCGACGCTCACCCCACACTTTCGCCATGAGTCGCAGCTTGTTCGCGAACGTCGCAACAATGGGCACTGGGTCGGCACCGGACTCGAGTGCGTGACGAAGGGTGATGAGTGCGTCTCCGAGTCTTCCTGCGACGGCGAAGTCAGCAACCTTGAATGCGGTTGTCTCGACACGGCCGCCGTAATACTGCTCGACCATTCGTTCGTCGATGTCGCCGTCGGCATCAGCGATGAGTTGAGCACACGCGTTCGCCAGTTCGCTCGCGCTCGATGAGAACGCCGAGACGAGCGCGCGGGCCGCGCCGGGCGTGATCGATTTGGATGCACGTGTGAACTCGGCGATGCAGAAGTCATGCTTGTCGGCGTCGGACTTAATCTCAGCGCAGCTCACCTCGGAACCTCCGCCGACGCCGGCGCGAATCTGGTCGAGGAGTTTCTTGCCGCGCACTCCCCCGCCGTGGCGCAACAGTAGTGTCGTGTCGCCGTCGGGTTGTTCGATGTACGCGAGTGCGTCTTCGAGAAACTCGTCGTTGCACTTCTCGACGTTGCTCACGCGAATGAGTCGAGGTTCACCAAACAGCGACGGGCTCGCGAGCATGCTGAGCGTGCCGTACGCGTAGTCGGTCGCATCGACGTCGTGCACTTCGACATTCGGCTCAATCGCGCGCAGCTGGTCGCGCACGTGCGCATTGACACGATCAGCCAAGAACGCCTCGGGACCAGTGACGAGCAGGACAGGCGCTGGCGCGGCTTTGTCCCACGAAACGATGGCGATTACGGACTTTGTTGAAGCCTTCGCAGCCGGTTTTCCTGTCGCTTTCGGTGCCGGTTTCGTCGCCATATGGCGAGCCTATCGTTCGGTCCAGACTTCGAGGCCGAGGTGGGTTTGTCGCACCAAGACCATGCCGTGCGTGTCCGTGCGCTCCACCGCGGTGCCCGATGCGGCGAGTATCGAGAGTGCGCGATCCGTGGGATGCCCGTATCCGTTGTCGGCACCCACCGACACGAGCCCGAGGCGCGCGTGCACGCGAGCGTAAAGCTTGTCGCACTGGTCCGCCGACCCGTGGTGTGCGACTTTCACCACAGTGGCGGGTCGAATGCTGGTGGATGAGAGCAGCGCGCGTTGCGCAGCCTCGCCCAGGTCGCCTAAGAAGAGTGCGCTGAACGGATGCTCACCCGCCCATTCGGCGCGAATCACCAGTGACCCGGGGTTTCCGCTCTGCATGTCAGGATGCCCAACAACGGGCCAGAGTTCGCGCCAGAGAAAACCGGGCCCGCCGACGCCTGCTGACCCGAGGTCACCGCGCAGTCCTGCGTGCCCGTACTCAACAGTCGCACCATTAAGTTCGAGATCACGACTGAGGGCCGTCTCCGACACATCGACGGGTTTTCCTACGATGGCGTGGTCGACACGACCGAGTACGACCTCGTAGGCACCGATGTGGTCCTGGTCGTAGTGCGTCAGAACGAGCAGGTCGATGCGGTCGATTCCGAGTTCGTCGAGGCAGGCGCGCAGCTTGCCGGCGTCACGCCCAGTATCAATGAGCATGGTGTGCGTTGTGGTCGACGACGGTCGAAGTAACAGTGCATCCCCTTGACCGATGTCACACGCGGCGATAACCCAGTCGTTCGGCCGTCCGATATGTCGAAGAACACCAGTCACAACGGTCGACGTGGTGGCGACCCCAAGGGTAAGCACGAGGACGAACGCGCTCAGCCGACGGGCTCTCGGCGCAAGCAGCACGCCGAGGATCGACAGAGAGAGCACGATGGACAACCCAACCCCAAGTACCCCGCCGGGCCAGAACAATCGCGCGTACGGCAGGTGGGCGGTGACGGATGCGACGCGTGAAATCCACTGCGCGGGCAGCCAACACAGCCACAACAGGAACATGCCGACCGGTTGCGAAAGTGGCAAGACGAGTGCGGCGACGAGCCCGGTGACTGTCGCGATTGGAGCAGCTGGCGTAGCGAGCACATTCGCGACGATTCCGAACGCGGGCAGACCGGGCGTAAGCGCGGCGATGACCGGTTGACAGACGAGCTCGGCTGAGAGCGGGATGGCGATCACTGCAGCGAGTCGCCGGGGCATCCAATTTGCGAGGCGCTCTGCGAGCGGCCGGGAAAGCAACAGCAGTGCTCCTGTCGCGAGCACCGAGAGGGTGAACCCGATGTTGACGCACCACGTAGGGTCGACGAGGAGCAGTGAGACGACGGCCAGCGCGAGGAGCGGAACGCCGCGCGTGGGGCTTCCACTACTCAACGACATGAGCAGAATCACGGCCATGACCGATGCCCGAATCACACTCGGTTGCGGACCCACGATTGCGACGAACAGGGCGAGGGATGCGCTTGCTGCGAGCGTGCGTATCCATCGACCACCACCACACAAGGCGACCACAGCCACAACTCCTGCGGTGATGACCGCGCAGTTCGCGCCCGACACGGCGACGAGGTGTGTGAGCGAGACGGTCTTCATGTCGGCGTTGAGAGCGTCGGAAACGAGAGACGTGTCGCCGACGGCGAGACCGGGCACGAGTTGGTTGCCACCGCCAGGTAACGTGCGGGCGGCTTCGACGAGGTGCGCGCGTATATCCGTAGCCCAGGGAATGTCGAAGATGGTCGTCGCCGAGTATGTCGGCTCGCTGAGTGGTAGCCGTGCGAAGAGCGAGACGAGAAATGCGATCAGGAGGAAACCACCAACGACGAGTCCGTCGCGGACGCGAGGTCGATTTCGAAAGATGGGCGCGACTGTGAACACAAAGCCGGGACCGAGCCCCACCACGACGGCGAGTCCGCCGATGACAAACCCGGTAGCAGCAACCCACCTCTGTGCCGAACCGTCGAGCTCGCGCATAACAGTCACAACGATGGCGAGCACGCCCCACGCGACGACGGCCGGAACCGCGAACCGCCAGTGCCGTGCCGGCGGATTCACGGTGCCACCAGAGGCTGAAGTGTGGCGAAAAGCTTGTCTCCGATACCACTCACTTCAGCGAGCTGGTCGACACTCGTAAATCCACCGTGCGCGGATCGCCAATCGATGATGCGTTGGGCAAGTGTCGGCCCGATTCCGGGCAAGCTGTCGAGGGTGGCGAGGTCCGCTCGGCTGAGACTGATGGGTCCGGATGCGACGCCACTCCCGGACTGACCGACGACCCCGCACGTAACGGCTTCCGTTGCCCGCGTGGGCACGATGAGCTGCTCGCCATCGCTCAGCGGTCGCGCGAGGTTGATCCCGCACTGGTCGGCCACATCGGACAACCCACCCGCCGCCATGATGGCATCAACCACACGAGACCCGGCGGGCACGAAATACAAACCCTGCTCGTGCACCGCACCGACGACGTGGACCCAGACACCATCATCGGAGAGTGCCTGGTCCAGCGCCTGTCCGCCCGACAGCTCGTCAGTCGATTGCCCGCCGGCAGAGTTCGCCACCGAAGTGGGTGCGAGCGACGGCACCGGAGTCGAACGGCCCCACGGCCCAACCATCGACACAATGACGGCGACCGCGACGAGCGCGAGTCCGAGCACGATGAGTGAGCCGGTTCGCGGGATTCGCATCCATCGAACTTAGGAACACCACCGTCAGCCCGAACCTGATTCAGAGTGAATGGTGGATGCACCCACGAACGTGCACGGGTGCGGAACTAGTTGACTAGCTCAGCCAGTCTTAGCTTGAGAATCTTCTCGAGCAGCGGGCGAGGCAGCACGTGGTCGACTCCGAACTGGAACGAGCTCTTCGATGTGACGTAGTCGGCGAGGTCGGCTGCGCACGCTTCCATGACCTCGGCGCTCTGCGGTGAAAACGTGAGGTGGTTCTTGAAGGCGGCGAGACCACAGACGTACTTGCCGTTGTACTTGAACTGTGGCGTGTTCCATGCGATGACCTGTTCGAGGCCGGGCTCAATCGAAAGCAACAACTCGCGAACCGCGGTCATCGTGGAGCGCTTGGGCTCGTCGAGTGCGGCGATGTATTCGTCAACAGTGGAGACAGCCATTTGTATTCCTTACTCGACGGGCTTCGTTGCGATGCTGACAATCTTGGGTGCGCGCACGATGACATTGACAATCTCGCGACCTTCGATCGTGCGGATGACCCCAGCCGTGGCCATGGCGAGTGACTCGAGCTCGGCTTCGGTCGCGTTCGGTGAAACGTCAAACTTGTCGCGCACCTTGCCGTCGACCTGCACGACACACGTGACGGTGTCCTGCACAAGCAGGGCCGGGTCAGCCGCGGGCCAGACAACGCGTGACACGCAGGGTGCGTGACCGAGCATCTCCCACATGTCTTCGGCGGTATACGGTGCGTACAGGTCAAGCATCATTGCGACGGTCTCGGCGGCCTCGCGCACTGCGGGGTCTCCCCCGCCCGCACCGATGTCGATGACCTTGCGGGTGGCGTTGACAAGTTCCATCAGTCGCGCGACGACGACGTTGAACTTGAAGCCCTCGATGAGCGTGGGCGCTTCGGCGAGCACGCTGTGCGTCACGCGCCGAAGGGCCTGGTCACCGGTCGCGGGGTCAACGCCCGGGGTGCTGGAGACGTCGTTGGCCAAGCGCCAGGCGCGAGCCAAGAACTTGTTTGACGCAGAGGGCGACACATCGGCCCAGTCGATGTCGTCCTCGGGTGGACCGGCGAAGGCCATCGTGAGCCGAACGGCGTCGACACCGTGCTCCTCGAGTTGGTCGCTGAGGCGAACGAGGTTGCCCTTCGACTTACTCATGGCCGAGCCATCCATCAGCACCATGCCCTGGTTAAGCAGCGCGGTGAATGGTTCTTCGAAGTCGATGTGTCCGAGGTCGAAGAGTACCTTCGTGATGAATCGCGCATAAAGAAGGTGAAGAATCGCGTGCGTCACACCACCGACGTACTGGTCGACCGGCGCCCACTTCTTTGCCTCTGCCGGGTCGAACGCCTGAGTTGGGTCGTTCGGAGACAGGAAGCGCAAGAAATACCACGACGAGTCGACGAACGTGTCCATCGTGTCGGGGTCGCGACGAGCGGGCGAACCATCGCGCGGGTCGGGCACGTTCACCCAGTCCTCGGCCGCACCAAGCGGTGACTGCCCCTTGGGCTGAAGGTTCAAACCCTCGGTCGGCGGTAGCTCCACCGGAAGCTGATCGAACGGCACGGGAATTTCTTCACCGTCGGCGCCGTGAATGATCGGAATAGGCGTACCCCAATACCGCTGACGCGAGATAAGCCAGTCACGCAGGCGGAAGTTCGTTGCCTTCTTGCCGGTGCCTCGTTCGGCCAAGATTTCAATGGCTTTCGCAATCGCGTCCTGCTTCGAGAGTCCGTCGAGCACACCCGAGTTGATCATCACACCCGCGCCGCCTGTGGCGACACCGGTCACGCGAGGGTCGTTCTCTTCGCCGTCGTGGCTAAGAACATCCACCACAATCTTGATTGGAAGATCGAACTTCAAAGCGAAGTCGAGGTCACGCTGGTCGTGCGCGGGCACAGCCATGATTGCTCCGTGACCGTAGTCGGCGAGCACATAGTCGGCCGCCCAAATGGGGAGCTTCTCACCGTTGAGCGGGTTGATGGCGAAACGCCCGAGGAAGACACCGGTCTTCGGGCGATCGGTGCTCTGGCGTTCGATTTCGTTCGACTTTTGTACCTCGGTCAGGTACGCAGCGAACGCGTCGCGAATCTCTGGTGACGCGCCTTCAACGAGCTCACTCGCGAGGTCCGCATCCGGTGCGACCACCATGAACGTTGCGCCGTAGAGCGTGTCCGGTCGTGTCGTGAATACCGTCACGGGTTCAGCGCGACCCTCGATCTCGAAGTCGACGTCGGCGCCTTGCGAGCGACCGATCCAGTTGCGCTGCATGGTGAGCACCTTGCTTGGCCACTTTCCTTCGAGCGTGTCGAGGTCGTCGAGCAGACGGTCTGCGTACGCGGTGATTTTGAAATACCACTGCGTCAGCTTCTTCTTTACGACCATCGCACCCGAACGCTCGGATGTGCCGTCGGGTAACACCTGCTCGTTCGCGAGCACGGTCTGGTCTACCGGGTCCCAGTTGACCCACGAATCCTTACGATACGCGAGACCCTTCTTATACATCTCGAGGAACAGCCACTGGTTCCACTTGTAATAGCCCGGGTCGCTCGTGTGAAGCACGCGAGTCCAGTCGAAGCTCGCAGCGTAGCGACGCATCGATTTCTTCTGCTGTTCGATATTGTCGTACGTCCACGTCACGGGGTTGAGGTTGCGTTTAATGGCCGCATTCTCGGCGGGCAGGCCGAACGAGTCCCAACCGATGGGGTGAAGCACGTTGAAGTTGCGGTGACGCCAGTAGCGAGCAATCACGTCACCCAGTGCGTACGCCTCGGCGTGACCCATGTGCAGGTCGCCCGACGGGTAGGGAAACATGTCGAGCACATACTTGCGTTCACGCGTGTCGGTGGGGTCGTCAGAGCGGAACGGCTCCAGCTCGTCCCAGATCGGCAGCCACTTTTCCTGGATTTTCGCGAAGTCGAACGTCGCTTCCTCGTGCTCAGTCATAACGGGTATGAGTTTACTTGGGCGTGAAAGCGCCGACTTACGCCTGCCCAGTTGGTCAGGAATGCGCGTCAGCGACGCCGAGAACACGTAACAGCGGTCGCGCCTTGACGAGAGTCTCTTCCCATTCCTCGTTCGGTATCGACCCGCTCGTGATTCCGCCACCGGTGCCGATGGATGCGCGCATCCCGTTGCCCGACGACTCATGCAGCACGATGCTCCGGATCACCATCGCGAGGTCACAGGCACCGTCGAGTGAGAGGTATCCGTACGCACCCGAGTAGATGCCACGCGGGCCGGTCTCGAATCCGTTCAGGATGCGCATGGCAGACAACTTGGGCGCGCCGGTCATGCTGCCCGCCGGGAAGCACGCCTCGAGCGCATCCACCGCGGTAAGACCGACGGCAAGGTCGGCGCCGACGGTGCTCACGAGTTGATGCACGTTCGCATACGACTCGACGTCGAGCATCTTCTCGACCGTGACCGTGCCGACCCGCGCGATGCGACCGAGGTCGTTGCGCATCAGATCGACAATCATGAGATTCTCGG
>CAZYYL010000043.1:0-8216 GCA_964651425.1 uncultured Microbacteriaceae bacterium
ATGATGATCTTCGGACCACGGAGGTCATTGAGAACCTCAGCGGTGACCTTGATCTTCGAAAGCGAAGCGGCGTCCGCGGTGATCTTGTCACCGTCGACAAGCAGAACGGCGGGGAGTTCGATGACACCCGTCTTGTCTGCTGCGACACGGTTCATCGTGACGATGGTGCCGACCTCGACCTTTTCCTGACGGCCACCTGCGCGCACTACTGCGTAAACCACTTGTTACCTGCTTCGTTCATGGAGACGAACCTTCGTCTCGCGAGTGAAAAACTCTGTGCTCATCAGATTTCCGATGCGCGCACCAAGGCTCAAGAATAGCCTGCGATGCACGCCTCGTGCAAACTGACCGGCCGGACGACTACTCCCCCGACACGTTGTCATTCGACGAGTCAGCGGCGGCCGAAATTGGTCCCGTTGTCACTCGACGACTTCGACCGCGGCCGCGTCCCTGTCCCGATGCTTTCGGTTCGGGCAACGCTTCAAGCACGTCTTCGAGAATGTCGTCGACGTCCTCGGCGCGCACCTCGCGTCCGCGGCGCTGCTTCACAACCGGAATGTCGAGAATTTCCACTACATCGTCTGAATCCAGGTGATCGTGGTCGTGCGCTTCATCCGCGTGGTGAAGCGTACTCGCCGCAATCTGCGCCAACGCGCTCTTCGCACCCTCGGGAATTCCGTGCGGCGAAACAGCGGGGGTGGATGCGACGCGCGACTTTGATCGACGCGACGACTTCTGCTCGCCGCCGTTGCTGTTGCCCGACGATGAACTCTGGCGACGAACGACCGGCTCGTGGAAAACCACGACCCCACGTCCCGCGCACACCTCACACGGCTCACTGAAGGTTTCCAGCAGGCCGAGTCCGAGCTTCTTACGGGTCATCTGCACGAGTCCGAGCGAGGTAACTTCAGCCACCTGGTGCTTCGTACGGTCGCGGCTCAGGCACTCGATAAGACGACGGTGAACAAGGTCACGGTTCGTCTCGAGAACCATGTCGATGAAGTCGACGACGATGATTCCACCGATGTCACGCAAGCGAAGCTGGCGCACGATTTCTTCGGCCGCCTCAAGGTTGTTCTTGGTGACCGTCTCTTCGAGGTTTCCGCCCGAGCCGACAAACTTGCCGGTGTTGACGTCGACGACGGTCATGGCCTCCGTGCGGTCAATCACGAGTGAACCACCCGAAGGCAGCCAAACCTTGCGGTCGAGCGCCTTCTCAATCTGTTCGTTGATGCGAAACTCATCAAAGATGTCCGCGTCACCCTCGTAACGCGTGACGCGCTCGAGCAGTTCCGGTGCGACCTGCGTGAGGTACGACTCGATGGCAGTGCGCGACGAGTCACCGGAGATGATGAGTCGCTGAAAATCTTCGTTGAACACATCGCGGATGATCTTGATGAGCAAATCGGATTCGCTGTGCAACAGAGCCGGCGCCGACATCGACTCAACCTTGTGCGAAATCTCTTCCCACTGCTGGGTCAAACGGCTGACGTCAAACGTGAGCTGTTCTTCGGTGGCGCCTTCTGCGGCTGTTCGAACAATCACACCGACGTTTTCGGGCAGAACCTCTTTGAGGATGGACTTAAGGCGCGTGCGCTCGGTGTCGGGCAACTTGCGGCTGATTCCACTCATCGAGCCGTTCGGCACGTAGACGAGGTAGCGACCGGGCAACGAAATCTGGCTCGTGAGTCGCGCACCCTTGTGACCAACGGGGTCTTTCGTGACCTGTACGAGAACTTTGTCACCTGTCTTGAGCGCGAGCTCGATGCGTCGAGGCTGGTTGCCGGTTTCTGCCGCATCCCAGTCGACTTCGCCCGAGTACAACACAGCATTGCGCCCGCGACCAATGTCGACGAACGCGGCTTCCATCGAGGGCAGAACGTTCTGCACCTTTCCGATGTAGACGTTGCCGATCAGGCTTGCTTCGCTCGAGCGAGCAACATAGTGCTCGACGAGGATGTTGTCCTCGAGCACACCAATCTGAATCTTGTCGTCCTTCTCGCGGACGATCATCGAACGGTCGACGGCTTCACGACGTGCAAGGAATTCGCTCTCGGTGACGACGGCACGACGACGACCGATGTCACGGCCATCCCGACGACGCTGCTTCTTGGCTTCGAGACGAGTCGACCCCTTGACGCGCTGCGGCTCGGTGATCAGCTCAGGTTCGCGCGGAACGCGCACTTTAACAACGGTGTTCGGGTCATCCGTAATCGGACGATCATCGCCTGAACGACGGCGAGCACGACGGCGAGTGGAGGCGCCCTCCCAGTCATCATCCGCAAAACGGTCAGCGAACCTGTCGTTGAAGCGGTCGCGGCCTACGCGCTGTTCCTGCTTGGGCAGCTCGGGCGCGAAGAAGAAAAGTTCTGTGGGCTCGACCGGAGCGAATATCGGATACTCAACAGCGGGAACTTCGACGGCCGCGTCGACAGATGACTCGGCGTCACCAGACTCAATTGCCTCGATCGCAGCTGCCGTTTCGGCGGACACAGTCACAACCGGGACATAGCCCTCAGGCACCGCAAACGGGTTCGAACGATCGTAGGTGAGCTCGGTCGAGGATTCGTTTTTCACCATTTGTGGTGCACTTTCCGCACAGTTTTTGCGCCGGAACGCCTTTGTCAAAACTGCGACTTAATACTTGTCCGCAGATTCGAATCGAATCGAGCGGGAAACTTATGGGGTGCGTGACACGAGGACATTCACTCGCGATTTTGTAACGCTGTAGTAAGTATGCCACGAGTGTGACTCAGGTGGGCACCAACGACACCTGCCATAATGCGAAGGTGATGTCTACAGCCACCGAATCGCCCGAAAACAAAGTCAAGACGGTTGCCACAAACGAGCGATTGCTCGCGCTCGGCGTCTTTCTCATTCTCGCCAGTGCGATTGGGCTCCTCGCCGCATTTGAGCTCACCTACGAGAAGATTCAGGTACTCATCAATCCCGAGCACGCGGCGTCGTGTGACTTCACTCTTCTTGTGCAGTGTGGCAAGAACATGAATTCTCCACAGGGCTCCGTCTTCGGTTTCCCGAACTCGCTCCTGGGACTCATCGGGTGGCCCGTCGTCATGGCGACCGGAACCGCTCTTCTCGCTGGTGCACGCTTTGCCCGGTGGTGGTGGATGGCCTTCAACGTGGTCGCCACCGGCGCCCTGTGCTTCGTGATGTGGCTGATTCACGAGAGCATCTTCGACTTGGGCACGCTGTGCCCGTGGTGCATGGTGACCTGGTCAATGGTCATCCCGTTGTTCTGGGTGTCAACCTTCTGGAACCTCAAACACGGCGTCTGGTCCAGTAACGAGAAGGTGCGCTCGATTGGAGCGAAACTTCTGTCGTGGAGCCCAACAATCGTGCTGGCCTCGTACTTGGTCGTCGCCATCATCGCGCAGGTGCGCTTGGAGTGGCTGAGCTACCTCTAGCTAAACCAGAGGGCAAGCTCACGCGCCGCCGACTCCGGAGAGTCGGAACCGTGCACGAGGTTCTGCTGAACCTTGAGCCCCCAATCGCGTCCGAGGTCGCCACGAATCGTTCCGGGTGCAGCCGTCGTCGGGTCGGTCGTACCGGCGAGCGAACGGAATCCTTCAATCACGCGGTTACCTGTTGCGCGAATTGCAACGATTGGACCACTCTGCATGAACTCGACGAGAGGCTCGAAGAACGGCTTGCCCTCGTGCTCGGCATAGTGCGCATCTAAGAGCGAGCGGTCGGCCTGCACCATTTTGAGGTCCACGACGACGTACCCCTTGGCTTCAATGCGACGGAGGATCTCGCCGGTCAGGTTGCGTGCGACTCCGTCGGGCTTGACGAGGATGAGAGTTTCTTCAATAGGAGCACTCATTGCGGGCCTTCTTTCTTGTTCGGGAAGTTCTGACCTTCGGGTTTCTGACTATCAAGTTTGTTGCCGGTGTAGACCGCGTAGCCCCACAGGAGCGAGAAAACAGCTCCGACAAACCACATCGCGGGCACGAGCAGACCGCTCAGCAACACGACGATCTGCAACACGGTGGCGAAATAGATGCCCGCATGCCAGCGCAGAAGGCCAGCGGATGCGAACAACGCGACAACGAGGATCGCGCCGCCGATGAGGGCTTGTTCCGGGGGCAACGCTTTGAGCCCGAAAGTCACGAGTGCGCCAAGAAACACGACCACGGATTCGAAGATGAGCACGATGGCCCCGAGGGTTTCGACGACGCTGCGTTGCCTGCGCATGACTACTTCCATCCGTTCTGGCTGGCGGCCGAGATGGCTGAGCCCAGCAAGCTGATTGATCCCGCGATGACGACGGCACCCTTCTCGGCGGCGGTGGCGAGAACGCGCGCCTTCTCAAGCGCAACGGCCGGGTCGCTCTCAATGAAAACGTCAGCGTCGGCGAAGTGCGTGCGTGCGAGGGCCCTGAGTTGCGCTGCCGGCATGCCTCGGTCCGAGGGAACGTCCGTGAGAATCACGCGTCGGACTGCGGGAGCGAGGCCTGCGAGCATCCCGTCGACATCTTTATCAGCGAATGCGCCAAAAACCAGGGTGACGTCGTCGAAGTCGAAGTAGGCGCCAATTGCCGTCGCAAGGGCGCGGGCGCCGTGCGGGTTGTGGGCTGCGTCGAGAATGACGGGTGGCTCTGACGCGATGCGCTGCAGGCGACCCGGCGATACGACCGTCGCAAATGCTTCTGCAAGAACGTCTTCACTCAGCGGCTGGGTTCCGCCTCCGAGGAAGGCTTCGACTGCTGCGATTGCCACTGCCGCGTTTTGGCTCTGATGGTCGCCGAACAGCGCGAGAAAGACATCATCGTAGGAACCGGAGAGCGCCTGCACAGTGAGCACCTGTCCCCCCACGGCCATGGCGCTCTTGGTGACCTCGATTTCTTCTCCGACGAAGTGAATTTCACTCTCGGTGAGTTCAGCCGCCTCACGTAACACTTTTTCCACGATGGGGTCTTGCGCGGCCGAAATCACAATGCTCGTCGGTTTGATGATGCCGGACTTGGTTCGGGCAATGGCGTCGAGCGACGCGCCGAGTCGCTCCTGGTGATCGAGCGCAATTGGGCCGAACACGGCAACGTCTGCTTCGACGATATTGGTTGAGTCCCACTCGCCACCCATGCCGACTTCGATGACGGCAACGTCGACGGGTGCGTCGGCAAAGGTCGCAAACGCAAGCACGGTGAGCACTTCGAAGTACGACAGACGCTCTTCACCCTTTGCCACGAGTTCGGCATCCACCATCTCGACGTACGGCTTGATGTCGAGCCAGTTCGCAACGAGCACGTCGTCGCTGATGGGTTCCCCGCCGAGGCAGATCCGTTCATTGAACGAGAGGATGTGCGGGCTGGTAAAGAGACCGGTTCGCAAGCCGTACGAGCGCAGGATGGACTCGGTCATGCGTGAGATGCTCGTCTTGCCGTTCGTACCCGTGACGTGAATCACGTCGAACGCGCGGTGCACATCGCCGAGCAGGTCGGCAACTCGACGAGTCGGTTCGAGTCGCGGTTGAGGGTTCACCTCACCGATTCGTTCAGCCAGCTCGAGCTGCACGAGTTCGGCTGCGCGCGCGTACTCGTCGTTTTCGCTCGGGCCGCGGTCGGTGGAATCGCTAGGCATCGAGCACACGATTCACGCGCGACACGGCCACAAAGATCTGGCCCGCGTTGGCGTACTGACCTGCGGGGATGTCTCCGATGTGCTCCGGGGCAACTGCGGTGAGACCGGGCACCCACTCGGAGGCGAGACCCGAAGCGCGCGCGTCCAGGTCAGCCACGGTCGACGCGGAGTGAACAGTGAACTCGGTCGCCAACGTTTCTCCGGCGATGTCGACTCCGGATGCCAGGGCGAGCGCCTGCGCATCCGTTGCGTCACGAACGATGAGATCGAGGTGGATGCGATCGCTCACGTCGAAGCCAGCGTTCTTGCGGGTGTCCTGGATTGCACGAATCAGGTCGCGCGCCAGACCCTCGGCCTCGAGTTCGGGCGTGGTCACCGTGTCGAGCAACACGAATCCCCCGCTGGGAACAAGTCCCAGGGCGCGTGACGATTCTCCGTCGGATTCGGTCTCGAGCGTGAGTTCGTACTCGCCTTCGACGAGCTCGACTCCCCCTGCCGTGACGACCCCGTTGGCTTCACTCCAGTCGCCCGCCTTGGCGGCTTGAATTATGCGCTGCACGTCTTTACCGAGGCGCGGGCCCGCGGCACGCGCGTTGACCGAGAGACGCGAGGTAACGCCGAAGTCGGCCGCCGATGAATCCGTGAGTTCAACCAGGGTGACCTGCTTGACGTTGAGCTCGTCGCGCAGAATGTCACTGAATTGCTCCAGGGCGCTGGCGTGAGTGGTCACGACCGTGAGGTCGGCGAGCGGCAGGCGCACGCGCAACCCGGTCTTCTTGCGCAGGGCAAGCGCGGCGGAGGTGATCTCGCGCACCGCATCCATCGTCGCAACCAACGTTGAGTCAGACGGGAAATCGGTTGCGTCGGGCCAGTCGGTGAGGTGCACCGAGCGACCGCCCGTGAGCCCCTGCCAGATGTGTTCCGTCACCAACGGCAACAGCGGCGCCGCGACGCGACAGAACGTCTCTAGCACGGTGAACATCGTGTCGAATGCCTCGTTCGCTTCGGCACCGCCGGTCCAGAAGCGGTCACGTGAGCGGCGCACGTACCAGTTAGTCAATACGTCCGCAAAGTCTCGCAGCGATGCGGCGGCCAGCGTCGAGTCGAGCGCGTCAAGGTGCGTCTGAACGTCGACGATGAGCTCGCGCGTTTTTGCCAGCAAGTACCGGTCGAGCACGTTCGTCGAATCGAATCGACGCGTGGCATCGTATCCGTCGGCGTTGGCATAGAGCGAGAAGAAGTACCAGCTGTTCCAGAGTGGCAGCATCACCTGGCGCACACCCTCTCGAATGCCCTCTTCAGTGACGACGAGGTTGCCACCACGCAGAACAGGCGAACTCATCAGGAACCAGCGCATGGCGTCGGATCCGTCGCGTTCGAACACCTCCGACACATCGGGGTAATTGCGGAGCGATTTCGACATCTTCTGTCCGTCGTTGCCGAGCACGATTCCGTGGCTCACCACGTTGCTAAACGCGGGTCGGTCGAACAGGGCGGTCGAAAGAATGTGCAGCGTGTAGAACCAGCCGCGCGTTTGACCGATGTACTCGACGATGAAGTCGGCCGGGCTGTGCGAATCGAACCAATCGCGGTTTTCAAACGGGTAGTGCACCTGCGCGAAGGGCATCGAGCCCGAGTCGAACCACACGTCGAGCACGTCCGGGATGCGACGCATCGTCGACTTCCCCGTCGGGTCATCGGGATTCGGTCGGGTCAGTTCATCGATGAACGGGCGGTGCAAGTCAGTCGGGCGAACACCAAAGTCACGCTCGAACTCGTCGAGCGAGCCGTAGACGTCGATGCGCGGGAACTCCGGGTTGTCGCTCTTCCAGACCGGAATCGGTGAACCCCAGTAACGGTTGCGACTGATCGACCAGTCGCGCGCGTTCGAGACCCACTTACCGAACTGCCCGTCTTTGACGTTCTCGGGTACCCAGTTGATTTGCTGGTTAAGCGCCTCCATGCGGTCACGGAAATCGGTGACACGCACGAACCAGCTCGACACCGCTCGATAGATGAGCGGCTGGCGGCAACGCCAACAGTGTGGGTACGAGTGTTCGTAACTCGCCACGCGAAGCAACCGTCCCATCGATTTGAGCTGTTGCGTGAGCGGCTTGTTCGCCTCGAACACCTGAAGTCCGGCGACGTCGCCGAACAAACTCAAAAACTTGCCGCCGTCATCAACCGAGATACGAACCGGGATGCCCGCGCCCTCGCAAACCTTCTGGTCTTCTTCACCGTACGCAGGTGCCTGGTGCACGACTCCCGTACCGTCGGCAGTCGTGACGTAATCCGCAATGAGAATCACCCACGCGTTCGCGATGTACTCCTCGTCATCGACGTAGAAGTCCCAGAGTCGTTCGTACGCGACACCCTCGAGCTCGCGACCGTGAAGTTCGCGTGCGATCGCAGCGCGGGCATCCTCTGTCGATTCATAACCGAGATCTTTGGCGTAATTGCCGAGCAGGTCGGCCGCGATCAAGTAGTCACCACCAATGCCATCAGCAGAACCGTTTGGACCGGCAGGCACGACCGCGTAGCGAATCTCAGGACCTACTGCGAGCGCAGCATTCGTCGGGAGCGTCCAGGGGGTCGTCGTCCAAGCGAGCGCTTTCA
>CAZYYL010000044.1:0-8005 GCA_964651425.1 uncultured Microbacteriaceae bacterium
GGGGATCCGGCGAACGGGCATCCCACGGTTCAAGACTGGGCAACCGCAACGGGCACCATTGGCTACGAAGTCGTCACGCAACTGGGTGGGCGCATCGTTCGTACGTTCATTGGCGGATGACCGTGAGCGCCTTCTCGCACACACCCGTCACTCGTGAGGTGACCACCCCGCATGACATGCATCTGCTCGGACTCGAGTTGGCCCGCGAGTTGCGCGCGGGGGATGTGCTCGTGCTCACGGGTCCGCTCGGTGCGGGCAAGACGACTCTCACGCGAGGAATTGGCGAGGGACTCAACGTGCGCGGGCCGGTGACGAGTCCGACGTTTGTACTTGCGCGCACGCATCCATCGCTCGGAGGCGCGGGTGACGGCCGACCGGGCGCACCGCTTGTGCACGTCGACGCGTATCGCCTGTCAAACGCGATGGAACTCGACGATCTCGACATAGATTTCGTTCATTCGGTGACGGTCGTGGAGTGGGGTCGCGGAATGGTCGAGCAATTGATCGACTCCTGGCTGGATGTGGAGATTGTGCGTCCGAAGG
This sequence comes from uncultured Microbacteriaceae bacterium, assembly GCA_964651425.1. Taxonomy (GTDB): domain Bacteria; phylum Actinomycetota; class Actinomycetes; order Actinomycetales; family Microbacteriaceae; genus RFQD01. The sequence continues at coordinate 544 of CAZYYL010000044.1, forward strand.
GGGCTGGTGGCACTCAGGTCAGCGGCGAAGACGGCGAGCTCGATGAGCAAGTCGAACCGCGCACTGTCACGATTGCCGGTCACGGACCGAGGTGGGCCGCATGATTCGCATCTGTATCGACACGTCGATTGGCACGAGTGTTGCGGTGACCGATGGTTCGAGCATCCGCTCAGAAATCAACGCGTTCGACTCGATGCGTCACGCCGAAGTCATCGGTGACCTGATTGTGGATGCGTTCGCTCAGGCAGGCACCACGCACGCGGACGTGCAGGCGGTTGTCGCCGGCGTGGGGCCGGGGCCGTTCACGGGTCTGCGCGTGGGGCTCGCAGCGGCGTCGGCATTCGCGGTTGGCGCCGGTGTTCCGTTGCTGTCGGTTGTGAGTCACGATGCCATCGCTGTCGAACTCGGTGAAGAACTGTTCGCCGACGAAGTGGAATTCATTGTGACGACGGATGCACGTCGCCGCGAAATCGCGTGGAGCCGGTACACCGTGCTCGACCCGGCTGCTCGTGTGGCGGAGCGCTTCGTGCGCGCGCAGGGTCCCGCGCTCGCCGGCGTCGACGACCCGTTGCTCGCACACATCCCTCGGGTCGACGCCGACCACGTTTCGGCAGGGCGCCTCGGACTCATCGCGCAAGCCGCACTCGAAAACGACACTGACCTTCCCTCGTTCGAGCCCCTCTACTTGCGCTCGCCGGATGTGACCATGTCGACTGGTCCGAAGCGGGTGAGTTGACTTGGATGACCTGACCCCAGTAGCTGGGCCCGACCCTCGCGCCACCAATCCAAGGACGGCCGGCGTCGTTCTACGACCGGCCACCGAAGCCGACCTCGATCGCATCATGCAGATCGAGATTGACATCTTTGGAACCGACGCATGGTCGAGTGAACTCATGCGCCACGAGCTCGCCGACAAGAACTGTCACTACGTCGTTGCAGAACTCGGGGGAGCTGACGTCATCGTCGGTTACGGCGGCGTGCTGGCACCGCGCGGTTCGGGCGACGGTGACATCCAGACCATCGCCACTGTGCCGACTGTTCGTGGGCGCGGTGTAGGTCGAGTGATCATGAACGAACTCCTCACCGCCGCGGCCGAACGCAAGGCCGACCGCGTCTTTCTCGAAGTGCGCGCTGACAACCTCATCGCAATCGGCCTATATCGCTCACTCGGCTTCAACGAAATCGGCGTGCGTGAGGGCTACTACCAACCTGACAACGTCGATGCCGTGATCATGCGACTTGACGCGGATTCACGCGCGGCCAACGACCCGAACACGGGGGCACCGTGCTGAACTCAACCACAATGAACCGCACTGCACCGCTCGTACTCGGCATCGAGTCATCCTGCGACGAAACGGGCGTCGGCATCGTGCGCGGACGAGAACTGCTCGCCAACGTAATCTCATCGTCGATGGATGAGCACGCTCGGTACGGCGGAGTCGTGCCCGAAGTGGCCGCGCGAGCGCACCTCGAGGCGATGGCTCCCGCGATCCGCGAAGCAGTTGAGCGCGCGGGCATCCAATTGTCAGATCTCGACGCGGTGGCAGTCGCCAACGGGCCGGGTCTCGCCGGCGCACTCATGGTCGGCGTGGGTGCTGCGAAGGCGCTCGCACTCTCGCTCGACAAGCCACTCTTCGCCGTCAACCACCTGGTCGGTCACGTCGGCGCCGATGTCCTGAGCACCGAGGGTGCGCTCGATTACCCGACCATTGCCTTGCTCGTCTCGGGCGGGCACACTTCTCTGCTTCACGTGCGCGACCTGACCAGTGACGTCGAGATGCTCGGCGAAACAATTGACGATGCCGCCGGTGAGGCGTTCGACAAGGTCGCTCGTCTGCTAGGCCTGCCGTACCCCGGCGGTCCGCACATCGACCGTGTTGCCCTCGAGGGCGACCCGAAGGCGTTCCGGTTTCCGCGCGGCCTGACCTTGCCAAAAGAAATGGATGCCCACCGCTACGACTTCTCGTTCTCGGGGCTCAAGACCGCGGTGGCCCGCACGGTGGAGAAGCTTCAGGATGCGGGCGAACCCGTGCCCACCGCGGACATCGCGGCGAGCTTTCGTGAGGCTGTCATCGATGTGCTGCTCACCAAGGCGTTCGCCGCGTGCGCGGACCTCGCGGTTCCACGCTTACTTCTCGGCGGGGGAGTCACCGCAAACGCGCGACTTCGGGCGGAGGCGGAGCGACGTGCGTCGGCCGCGGGTGTGGAGTTGCGTATCCCACCGTTCGAATTGTGCACGGACAACGGCGCGATGATTGCCGCGCTCGCGAGTGAACTGATCATGTCCGGCGCTGAGCCGTCGCGTCTCGACTTTGGGGCCGACTCGACGTTGCCTGTGACGCACATCCACGGTGAGTGAACGATTACCGAATATTTAGCTCGCCCGCCCGAATCGCTTGAGTCTTTCCCACTATGGGTGAAACATGGTGCCTAGCGGATGATGCGCACACCGTGTGGGCGTCACCGGAGGAGCGAAGGGAACTCACATATGAGCAACGCAGCAGCCGGCGCAAAGACCAACGTTCTCGCCATCGTGTCTCTTGTCACGTCAATCTTGGGCTTTGGTTTGGTCGGTGTTATCACGGGCCACATCGCCCTGAGTCAGATCAAGCAGACGCGCGAAGCCGGAAACGGTCTCGCCATTGCTGGTCTCGTTATTGGATACATCAGCATCGCGGCCATCGTGCTCTGGTTATTCGTCTTCGGCGGAGCACTTCTGTTCGCTGCAGCCAACGGTGGCCTGCAGTCGACTTACTAAGCCCGAAGCTCAAAGCAGAACCCCGTCGGTGAACCGGCGGGGTTCTGTCTTATCTCCGACATAGACTCACATCATGTCCAACTCACATGACGATTACGTCCCCGCTAACCAGCCGAACTCGCTTGCGCTGATTGGTTTCATCCTGTCCGTGCTCGGATTCTTCACTTTCATCACAGCCATCCCGGGCGTCATTCTTTCCCACATGGGTCTCAAGCAGATTCGCCGAACGCGCGAAGCCGGCCACGGTCTTGCGCTCGCCGGACTCGTCATTGGTTACTGCGTAATTGGCCTCAGCATCTTCGCGGTCATGATCGTGCTGCTTGTCATTCTGGTGCCGATGCTCATTCTTGGCTCGGCTGCCATGAACGGCTACTACTAACCGCAACAGAACGACCCGCAATCGCTAAACGCGTTCCGCCAACACAGCCACCCGCTGGCTTGCCGCTCCTGAGCCGAGTCGCATGATCAGCAGGGTGGCTGAGTTGTGTCCGCGGAGCTTGAGCTTCGTGCGGAACACGGCGGGGTCGATGTCCACTCCGCGCTTCTTGATTTCGAGGGTTCCGATTTCTCGTTGCGCCAGCGCGGGAACGAGTTTCTTGGGGTCAACCGGGAACGTCTCGAGCACACGGAACGCGTCGGCGAACGGCGTCGTGGTGTGCGTATCCGCTGACAAATAGGCGATGTGTTCGTCGAGCGCGTGGGCTCCGAGCGAGCGGGCCAGATCGCCGATTAAGCGGGCACGGATGATCGCGCCATGCGGCTCGTACACGAACGCGCCGAGGGTGCCCACGTCGGGGTCGTGGCTCTCACCAGGCGCGGTCAATTCGTGAAAACCGTTCGGTTCAACGACGAGCGCAGACCGTCCGACGCCCGGGCGAGCCAGGACCCCCGTCCACAACACGAGCTCAACAGTCTCGCCACCCACGTCGGTCCACTGGGCTTCGACCGGCTGCCCGCCGAGCTCGGCCGGGATCATGTCGAGCGGAAACGCCGGTCCGAGTTTGATTCCGGCAGGTTTCTCGCTCGCTTGCTCGAACACCCAGTTCAGGTTCGGTGACCAGTCCGCGGGGTCGGCCAGTCGGGTTGATTTTCCGAGAGCGCCCGATCCGCGAGAGCCCGATTCGCCGGAGCCAGAAGTTCGTCGCGCCGGATCGAACCACAATGCATCGAAGCGCGACACATCAACCGCATCGGCCGGAGCGTTTTCAACCGAAGAGTTCTCGAACGGCGCGAGGTTGAATGACGCGATGGTGGCGGTCACCTCGTCGACGTCGACCGCGTGCACCGCGATGTCGAGTGAAGCAAGAGCGAGTGCATCCCCGCCGATTCCGCACCCGAGGTCGGCCACCGACGTCAAACCCGCTCGAGCAAATCGGCCCGCGTGATGCGCGGCCACCGACAGGCGGGTCGACTGTTCAAGACCGGCCTGGGTGAAGAGCATCGATTGCGCGAAGTCGCCGAACTTGGCGCGAGCTTTGTGCCGCAAGCGGGCTTGTGTGACGATAGCCGCGACCATCCCCGCATCAATGCCCTCTTTGCGCAGTCGAGAAACCTGCGCGACGATGTCCAGGCTCGAATCGAGTGCAGTGACCTCGTCGAGCAACCGCAACCCCTCTGGGGTGAGCAAGTTGAGAAGGTCGCCCGTGTCCATGTGTCCACGCTAGCGGGCGAATCGAGGGGTCCCGAGTTGGCACTCACTTTGCGCGAGTGCCAACGCACACCGTAAACTCATCGTTAGCACTCACACCCGTCGGGTGCTAACACGAACATTTCGTACACAAGAAAGAGGTCAACCGTGTCGGTCTCCATTAAGCCGCTCGAAGATCGCATTGTTGTCAAGCAGGTCGAAGCAGAGACGACGACCGCTTCTGGTCTGGTCATCCCAGACACCGCCAAGGAGCGTCCTCAGGAGGGCGAAGTCCTGTCGGTCGGCCCCGGCCGCATCGATGACAACGGCAACCGCGTACCGCTCGACGTCAAGGTCGGCGACCGCGTGATCTACTCCAAGTACGGTGGCACCGAGGTCAAGTACGGTGGCGAGGAGTACCTGATCCTCTCCGCTCGCGACATCCTCGCAATCGTCGGCTAGTTCGACACCCACACTCAAAGAGGCTCGTTCCCTATGGGGAGCGGGCCTCTTGCTTATGCCCGACTAGCATGGGTGAGTGAGCACCCAGAAGATGTCCGGTATCGGTCTCATCTACGCATTTGCCGCGTATGGTCTCTGGGGTCTCTTCCCGCTCTACTTTTTGAGCATCAAAGACACGAATCCGTTCGAGATCGTCTCGTATCGCATCATCTTCTCGCTTATCTTCTGTGCTCTTGTCATTTCGGCCATCCGCAAGTGGGGTCGATTCGCGCAGATATTCAGCTCCAAGCGACGCATCCTTTTGCTCGGTCTCGCCAGTGCTCTTATTTACGTCAACTGGCAAGTTTTTGTTGTCGCGGTCGTCACCGATCACGTCGTCGAGTCGTCGCTCGGATACTTTATGAACCCGATTCTCACCGTCGTTCTCGGCGTCTTCGTTCTTCGGGAACGTCTTCGCCCCCTCCAATGGGTCGCCGTCGGCGTCAGCGGTATCGCAGTCGTGGTGCTCACCGTGAGTTACGCCGGCCTGCCGTGGGTCTCGCTCACGCTCGCCATCTCATTTGGTCTTTACGGACTCATCAAGAAGCGCGTCGGCAACGACGTGGACGCCATTTCTGGCCTCACCATCGAATCGATGTGGATGCTTCCGCTCGCGATCGTGCAGTGGCTGGTTGTCTCCAACCTGGTCGGTGTGACGGCCTTCGCGCACGGAGTCCCGTACGCACTTTGGATTATGGCGGCCGGCCCCATCACGGCCATCCCGCTGATGCTGTTCGCCGCGGCAACGCGACGCATTCCACTCACCGCTGTCGGGCTTATCCAGTATTCGACGCCAATCTTCTCGTTCATTTTTGGCGTGTACGTGCTGCACGAGCCAATGCCCGTGACGCGTTGGGCCGGCTTCTTCATCGTCTGGATTGCGCTGATGATTCTCATCACTGACATGTTGCGCAACGCAAAGCGGGCTCGCACTGCGCGCGCCGCCGAACTCGTCTAGCTGGGCGAGTAGGGTGAATCACGTGTCGAGCCCAATCCTGAACCGCGCTATCGCCAGCATCACAACCGCCGCCGCCCTCGGCTCGATTCTGGCCGGATGCTCCTTCTTGCCGATGCCCGTTCCGACACCGACCCCCACGCCCACCGCATCGGGCGACGGAGTCCTTCGCATCGGCGACATGACCCCGCTGACCGGGTCGCTCGCTGTGTCGGGTGCGGCACAGGCTGCCGGCATCGAACTCGCCGCACGCGAGATCAACGATCAGGGCGGCGTGATGGATGCCCCCATTGAGGTCTGGCACCGCGACGCCGGTGACGGCGATCCCGCCAAAACGACCGCAAACTTCGACGAACTCGTGGCTCACAAGGTCGACGTGATCATCGCGCCGGCTTCAGATGCGGTGATGGATGTTCTGCTCCCGCTCGCGAAAGCCGCCGGCGTTTTGGTCGTCGCACCTGCGACACAAGCAACGGCGCCAGCGGGTGCAAGTGTCACGCCCGTCGTCGCCGATGACGTATTCGCGGGGCAGCTGCGCATGTCCGACCCATCACTCATCGACCTCACGTACGGTGCCGAAAGTTATGAGTTGACCATCGCCCTCGCACTCGCAGCGACGTTCCTCCACGACGACAGTGCCGTGTCACTCTCGTGGGCGCTATCCCACGTTCAGGGACCGGGCATCGCATGTTCGAGTTTCGGTGCGTGCGTATCCGTTCTCGCCACAGAACCCGCAATCGCCTACTCCGGACCAGCCGGTGCGTTCCACTACGACGTCGCTTCGGGCACCGTCGCGTTCGGCGACATTTCGACCGCAACGGCCAGCCCGTCAGGCAAATCAACAATCTCGCCGACACCGTCGAATTCCGCCAAAAAGTAGCCCAACAACTGCGCTTTTCGCGGTTTAACTGCGTTACAGGTTGTTACCTAGTTGTAACGCGCCAATGTTGGATGTATCCCCATTCGGTGGCTACCCTTGACGTACGCAGATGCGGTCATTCGACCGTGCCTGTCTAAATCACACACAAGGAGTACCATGAGCGCAATTTCCATTCGCACTCGTGCACTCGGTGGTTTGGCCCTCGCAGCAACCTCAGCACTCGTGCTGGCCGGTTGTGCATCGGGCTCGACCTCGGGCGGAAGCACCGGCAGCTACGTAGCTGCTGACTGTGCTGCCGACAGCACGAGCGAGAACACCTTCAAGGTCGGTGGCCTTCTCCCCATCACCGGTTCGCTTTCCTTCCTCGGCCCGCCCGAGATCGCTGGTGTTGGTCTTGCTGTTGCAGACATCAACGCCGCAGGTGGCGTTAACGGCACCCCCGCTTGCTTCTACAGCAAGGACTCGGGCGACTCGAGCGACATGACGGTTTCGACGGCTTCGGCTGAAGACCTCATCAAGCAGAAGGTCTCCGTTGTTATCGGTGCTGCTTCGTCGTCGGTCACGCTCAACGTTGTTGACTCGTTCACCGAAGCGAAGATTGTTGAAGTTTCGGGTGCCAACACGGCAGCCAAGCTCAGCGGATACTCGCCGTTCTACTTCCGTACCGCTCCGCCGGACACGGTTCAGGGTTCGGCTCTCGGCCAGCTCATCGTTGGTGACGGAAACGCAAACGTCGCGTTC
>CAZYYL010000045.1:0-7982 GCA_964651425.1 uncultured Microbacteriaceae bacterium
GCACAAGCTCTCGCAAAGTTGGCGGAACTGGGAATGATTCCGTCGACGAACACCCCCGAGGAATACCGTGATCAGCTATTCGTCAAGTCACAGTCCTCAATCGGACTCACGAAACGTGGTTCGGCTGTTTCCGTCTCGAACCCGTAACCACTCACGCCTGAGCGAGCACTCATTCGTGGCCCGCGTGACCGGACAGACCTAGCGACGCTTGAGCTCCTCTGCCACCAAGAATGCGAGCTCGAGCGACTGGCTGTGGTTCAGACGCGGGTCACACAGCGACTCGTAGCGAGTAGCTAGCGTGGCTTCGTCGATCATTTCTGACCCACCGAGGCATTCCGTCACATCATCGCCCGTGAGCTCAACGTGCATTCCGCCGGGGTACGTGCCCACCGAGCGGTGTGCCTCGAAGAATCCTTGAACCTCGTCGAGAACGTCATCGAATCGACGGGTCTTGTACCCGTTCGGTGTGGTCATTCCATTGCCGTGCATCGGGTCGGTAATCCACAGCGGGTTGGCATCGCTGGCCTTGACTGCGTCGAGCAGTGCGGGCAGCGCATCCCGAATCTTGCCGGCTCCCATGCGGGTGATGAACGTCAGGCGACCCGGTTCGCGGTTCGGGTCAAGCTTGTCGATGAGCTTCAAGACATCGTCAGTTGATGTCGTGGGCCCGAGCTTCACACCGATCGGATTGCGCACCCTCGAGAGGAAGTCCACGTGCGCGCCGTCGAGCTCGCGCGTGCGTTCACCGATCCACACGAAGTGCGCCGACGTGTTGTACGGCGTTCCAGTACGGGAGTCAATGCGCGTCATCGGGCGCTCGAAATCCATGAGAAGTGCCTCGTGGCTGACGAAGAACTCGGTGCGCTTGAGCGCCTCGAAGTCCGCACCACAGGCCGTCATGAAGTTGATTGCACGGTCGATCTCGCGAGCGAGTTGTTCGTAACGCGCGTTGGCCGGGTTCGAGGTGAAGCCCTTGTTCCAGTTGTGTACTTCACGCAGGTCGGCAAAACCACCTTGCGTGAACGCGCGAATGAGGTTCAAAGTGGATGCGCTCGTGTGGTAACCCTGAACCATTCGGTTCGGGTCAGGTAGGCGAGATTCGGGTGTGAACTCGTAACCGTTGACAATGTCGCCACGGTATGCCGGCAACGTGACGTCGCCGCGGGTTTCCGTGTCGCTTGAGCGGGGCTTTGCGAATTGTCCGGCCATGCGGCCCATCTTGATGACGGGAAGCTCGGCCGCGTACGTAAGCACGACCGCCATCTGAAGCAGAGTCTTGACTCGATTGCGAATCTGGTCGGCGGTGGCACCAGCGAATGTCTCGGCGCAGTCGCCGCCCTGAAGGAGGAACGCGTTGCCGCTCGCGGCAACCGCGAGGCGCTCGCGTAGCGTATCCACTTCACCAGCGAAGACGAGCGGAGGGAAAGACGCAATCTTCGTTGACGCCTCGACGACAGCGGCCTGATCAAGCCACGGCGGTTGCTGCTTGATGGGGAGCGAACGCCAGTGGTCGAGTCCGTCAATCACGCTCTGTGGCGCGGCCACCACTGCTTCATTTGTCAATGACAATTCGTCACTGCTCCTCTTCACGTTGGCTTGTTCCGGCGCACCCAAAAAGTGCACTGGCCGGATTTCTAGCCTACCTAGTCAGCGCAGCCGTTCTTTCTTTCACGCTGCTCGCGTAGACGTCGACATAGTTCTGTCCGCTCAAGCCCAGGAGTTCGTACATGATTTCGTCGGTCACGGCGCGAAGAATGAATCGGTCACCTTCGAGTCCATAGAAACGACTGAAGTCGAGTGGTTCGCCGAACACGACACCGATGCGACGGATGTTCGGCAAGCGCTTTCCGATCGGCATGGCCTTCTCGGTGTCGATCATCGCCACGGGAATAACCGGTACGCGCGCCTCAAGAATCATGCGCGCAACGCCCGTGCGCCCGCGGTACATCTGACCGTCGGGGCTGCGGGTGCCTTCGGGGTAAATGCCGAGCACCTTTCCTTCGGCGAGAACGCGCAGTCCGGTGTTGAGCGAAGCCTCCGACGCCTTGCCACCCGAACGGTCGATGGGCAACTGTCCCGTGCCTGAGAAGAAGAGTTTCGTCAGCCAGCCCTTGAGACCCTTGCCGGTGAAGTACTCACTCTTCGCAAGAAAGACCATCGGGCGCTCAATGACGAGCGGCAGAAAAATGGAGTCGATGAACGAGAGGTGGTTCGACGCCAGAATGACCGGACCCTCGGCGGGAATCTTGCCGGCACCCGTCACCCACGGACGAAAGATACCCTTCATGAGCGGCCCCACAACGATGTTCTTCATGATCCAATAGAACATTTTCGGCCTCCCGCGGTTCGAGTTTTTAGTCTAAGCGAGAACGATCTCGTGCCAAGTCAGCGGCGCCGACGACGCCCGCGTCGTTGACAAGTTGAGCAATCGCGAACTCGGGTTCCGGATGGAAACCCTTCGCCGACACTTGTGCGCGAAAGCTCGCTCGAATTGGGTCGAGCAACGCGTTGCCGGCCGAAGCCACTCCTCCGCCGATGACAAAGACTTGCGGATCGAGTACAGCCGCGATTGATGCGCAGCCCAAGCCCAACCATGCGGCAATGTCACTCAACGCGGCGTGAGCCTCGCGGTCGCCTTGCTCGAGAAGCTCGCGCAGCGCGTGCGCATCCATCGAGCCATTGGAATCGAGCGCCGCACGAAGGGGTGCAGAGTCAGGTAACCCACGGGCGCGCTCGGTCGCAATGCGCAAGAGCGCGCGACCCGACCCGTACTGCTCGAGACACCCGCGCGCACCGCATCCGCACTCAAGTCCGTTCTCTACGACACGCACGTGACCCAGTTCACCGGCCGCACCAAACCCGCCCCGAAAAAGATGCCCGTCAATGATGATCGCACCACCCACCCCGGTGCCCACGGTCAGCATCGTCATGTGCGAATAATTGCGACCGGCACCGAATCGATATTCGGCCCACCCGGCAGCGTTGGCGTCGTTCTCGATCACGATGTGAGCAGGGATTCGCGCCTCGAGCTTGTCGCGTAGTGGCTCAGATCGCCATGAAATATTCGGCGCGTAGAACACGGTTGAGCCATCGGCGTCGATGAATCCGGCGGCAGCAACGCCGACTCCGGCCACGTCACGATCTGCACACAATGATGTCGCCATGGCGACAATCGCATCTTCCATTTCGGCCGCACTCGAAGCCGGAGAAGAGACGCGCATCATGTCGACGACGGATCCATCGGGTGCGACGAGACCACCGGCAATCTTTGTGCCGCCGATATCGATGCCCACTGCATACATAACGAACTACCCCAGCCCTACTCGACTAACTAGAGTGTAAATGCCATCGACTGAAGGAGTCCGACGTGCAGCAAATCGAAATGCCCCCTCTGGTTCCCACGGAATCAAATGCGAACGCGACGTACATCCTCATCGAGCGTGTGACGAAGACACCAGACCTCGAACTGTTTTCGCTGCCGGATGGTCGTGGTGGCTGGACACCGCTCACCGCAAGTCAGTTCCACGATCGTGTCATCGCTTTGTCGAAGGGTCTCGTCGCATCCGGCATTCAACCCGGCGACAAAATCGGCCTGATGTGCAAGACCCGCTTCGAATGGACACTGTTCGACTTCGCTGCCTGGTTCGCCGGCGCGATTGTCGTGCCGATCTATGAAACAAGCTCCGAGAGTCAGATCGAGTGGATTCTCGAAGACTCCGAGGCCGTGGCATTGATGGTCGAAACCGCAGCGCACCGCGCTCGCTTCGAGGCAGTCAAGAAAGGGCTCCCCAAAGTTCACACGGTCTGGACCATTGATGATGGCGCGATGGATGCGCTTGCCGAGCTTTCCGGTTCCGTCACCGATGACGAAATCACGAAGCGCCGCACGAAGGCCAAGGGCAAGGACATTGCCACGCTCATCTACACCTCCGGATCAACCGGGAAGCCAAAGGGCTGCGTGCTCACGCACTCTAACTTTGTCGACCTGTGTCACAACGCTCGGTACGCCATCCCTGAGGTCGTGAACGAACAGAGCTCAACTCTGTTGTTCATTCCACTTGCGCACGTGTTCGCTCGTTACATTTCGGTTCTCAGCATCGATGGTGGCGTCAAGGTCGGACACCAGCCCGACACCACGCAACTTCTCCCTTCGCTCCAGTCGTTCAAGCCCAGCTTCTTGCTCGCCGTGCCGCGCGTGTTCGAGAAGGTCTACAACTCGGCCGAGCAGAAGGCTGAAGCGGGCGGCAAGGGAGGAATCTTCCGCAAGGCCGCTCGTGCTGCCGTCGCCTATTCGGAGGCCCGCGAAGCCGGACACGTCCCGTTTGGTCTTTCCGTTAAGTTCAAGCTGTTTGACAAGCTTGTCTTTGCGAAGTTGCGAGAGGCAATGGGAGGCAACGTCCGCTGGGCAGTCTCCGGTTCCGCACCGCTGGGCACTCGCCTCGGACACTTCTTCAACGCGCTCGGCATCACGGTACTCGAGGGCTACGGCCTCACCGAGACGACCGCACCCGTGACCATCAACCGACCCTCCAAGGTCAAGATCGGCACTGTCGGCCCACCGCTACCCGGTGTTGCAGTTCGCATTGCCGACGACGGCGAAATCGAAGTCAAGGGAATCGACGTTTTCAAGGAGTACTGGAAGAACCCCGCTGCGACGAAGGACACATTCCACGACGGATGGTTCAAGACGGGTGACATTGGGTCTCTCGATGAAGACGGCTACCTTTCCATCACTGGCCGCAAGAAAGAGATCATCGTCACCGCGGGAGGCAAGAATGTCTCACCCGTGTTCCTCGAAGACCCCATTCGCGCCGACCCGGTTGTCGGACAGGTTGTCGTCGTGGGTGACCGCCAACCGTTCATTTCGGCTCTCGTGACCCTCGACCCCGAGATGCTCCCGATGTGGCTAACGAACAACAAGCTCGACCCAAAGATGACCGTCGCCGAAGCCGCTCAGAACCCGGCAATTCGCGCGCACGTTCAGAAGGCAATCGACCGTGCCAACGCCCGCGTCTCGCAGGCCGAGTCAATTCGCAAGTTCGAAATCTTGCCGATTGAGTTCACCGAAGCGAGCGGTCACCTGACGCCCAAGCTCAGCATCAAGCGTCACGTCATCGAACATGACTTCGCGGATGAAATCGCCGCGATCTACGCGTCGAAGCATCCGACCGGATCAATCGAGACCACAGGCGCTTAGTTCTTACGAGCTAGAACCAGGCGGGGTTGAAAAAGTCTGACTAAAACCAGTCTGACTCGCGCACCTGCTTCATCGCCTCGCGGCGAGTTGGCGCATCCAATCGGTCGAGATAAACCAGACCATCCAGGTGGTCTGTTTCGTGCTGCAGCGCTTGCGCCATGAGCCCGGTTCCCTCAAGCGTGACGGGGTTTCCGTCGAGATCGATACCGGTCACTCGCGCAAATGGATACCGTGGCGTCTTGAACCAGAGCCCCGGCACCGACAGGCACCCCTCGTCAACGAGTTCGAGTTCCCCCTCGGTCGCCACGAGTTGAGGATTCAAAATGTAGCCGATGCGGCCTTCGACGTTGTAGCTGAAGGCACGCAAGCCGACGCCAATTTGTGTGGCCGCAACACCCGCTCGCCCCGGGATTGCAACAGAGTCGAGTAAATCTTGAATGAGTGCGCGAACGTGGTCGTCAATTTCGACGATAGGTTCCGTCGGAGTTTTGAGAACGGGATCGCCAAAGATCCGAATCGGTCGTTCCGCCACGATTTGACGAGTGACTAGTTCTCTTTGAGCCCGTCGACGACGAGAGCAGCCAGGATTCGTGCAGCTTCCTGCGTGACCGGGCGGAGCTTGTCGAAGTCAACGAGCGAACCAGCGGCGAGCAGCGGGTCGTACGGAATGCGAACGACATCGCGAACACGCGACTTGAAGTGCGACTCGATTTCTTCGAGCTTGACAATGTTCGTACCCTGCGTGGCCGTGTTGATGGTCACGATGGCGTTGCGCACGAGGTTTCCGTAGCCGTTCGCATCGAGCCACGTCAGTGTCTCCGCGGCGAGACGTGACTCGTCGAAGCTTCCACCCGAAACGACGACAACGGCGTCAGCTCGCTGAAGTGTTGCGCGCATGACCGAGTGAACGATACCCGTACCGCAGTCAACGAGTGCGATTGAGTAGTAACGCGACACCATGTCAGCGACCACGTTGAAGTCGTTCTCATCGAACGCCTCCGACAGCAACGGGTCGGTGTCGGATGCCAATACGTCAATACGAGTCTTGTCGCGCGTGACGAAGTTAGAAAAGTCGGTGAAGGTGGAGATCGTCGCGGCCTTGTTGACAACGTCACGAACCGTGAACTGGCTTCCACGCAGGAAGCGCTCGGCAAGGGTTCCGCGGTCGGGGTTTGCGTCGATCGCGATGACCCGGTCTTCGCGGGTGCGTGCGAGCGCCATTCCGAGAAGCGTGGTCACGGTGGTCTTTCCCACGCCACCCTTGCGCGTCAAAACGGCGACGAACTTCGGACCCGTCGTTCCCACGTTGCGTGCGATGCTGAGGTCAATGGCCTTGCGGTGACGGACGGCGAGCGAGTCACCACGATTAACGAGACCGAAAGTTGCCTTGTACAGGAAACGGTTGAAACCTTCGCTCGGGATGTCGTCGCGCGGGTCGAGGTCAAGAACACGGTCTGGCGTAAGCAGTGAAACGGGTTCCGGGTGATTCATGGTTTCGCCCGACTTGCGGTCGCGACGGCTGGGCATTGCCTGTCCGTCGACAGGAACCTGAATGGGTGTTTCACCAGTGGTCACCGGGATGACGATTTCGGTCGTCGACACAGAGACGCCTGCCGTCGGGTCGATGGTGATTTCTTCGCGAGCGGGTGCGGCGCGACGGCCACTTCGTCCCGAAGCTTGCACGTCGTCAGTCGGTTTCTTCTTAATGATCGTGTTCCGTTCCGTATCGTTGCCTGTCCAAGATTACGCGGTTGGTCGCACGACAACCAAAAGGTCGCCCGACTCGACTTGCGCAGTCCCCCGAACAGCTACTCGTTCCACAGTACCCGCTATGGGCGACGTAATCGCCGCCTCCATCTTCATCGCCTCAATAGTGGCGACGGCATCACCAGCACCGACGATCATCCCCTCGGTCACTTTGGTCGTGACGGCACCGGAGAACGGAGCGGCAATGTGACCGGCGACGGAAGTGTCTGCCTTTTCGGTCGTTTTCGTCTCAACCGAAATCGACCGGTCGCGAACGAACACCGGTCGCAGCTGCCCGTTCATGGTTGCCATGACTGTGCGCATCCCCTTGTCATCAGGTGCGCCGATTGCCTCAAGCCCGACGTAGAGACGAACACCGCTCGAGATTTGCACGACGTGCTCAACACCAGGTTCAAGTCCGTAGAGGTAGTCGACCGTATCGAGGACCGACAGGTCGCCATACGTTTCCCGCACGGCCTCGAAGTGCGACGTCGGCCCAGCGAAAAGTAGCTTGTTGAGGGTCGCACGGCGCACTGAACCAGGCTCCGAAATTGCGGTCGCGTCTTCGCTCGTCAAGGTGCCCACTTCGACGTTGACCTGGCGCCCCGCAAGAACCTTTGTGCGGAACGGCTCTGGCCATCCGCCCGGAATCTCCCCGAGCTCTCCGGCCATGAAGCCGACCACGGAATCTGGGATGTCGTAGTTCTGAGGATTCGCTTCGAAGTCTGTCGGATCCGCGTTCACCGCGGCCAGGTGGAGGGCAAGGTCACCAACCACCTTCGACGACGGGGTCACCTTCGGGATGCGACCAAGAATGCGGTCGGCTGCGGCGTACATGTCCTCGATGAGTTCGAATCGTTCCGATAGCCCCAGCGCAATGGCTTGCTGACGGAGGTTCGACAACTGTCCGCCGGGAATCTCATGGTGGTACACGCGACCGGTTGGCGACGGCAGGCCAGACTCGAACGGACGATAAACCTGACGCACGGCTTCCCAATACGGCTCGAGCGCGCAGACCGCATCGAGGTCAAGGTCGGTT
>CAZYYL010000046.1:0-2679 GCA_964651425.1 uncultured Microbacteriaceae bacterium
TAGCGCGCGTCGTTCGGGACGACGAGGCCGCAGGTTCAAATCCTGTCACCCCGACTCATGCCGAATGCCTGCCCTTCAGGGCGGGCATTCGGCATTCTGTCGGGTGACAGGCGGGCCCCTGGAGTTCGAGCAGTCAGCAAGTTGACGCATCGCGTCGACAGGAACTGACTGCGAGCAACAGGGCGCACTCCGACTGAGTAACTCCGCGGGACTCAGCCACCGTTCAGCAACTCCATAGAAACACCAGACAGGATTTACCCATGACTCGCAGAACTCTCGTCACCGCATCCGCGCTCACCATCGCTTTCGCCGCAACCCTCACTCTCAGCGCATGCTCGACGAGTGTCACCACGACGACACCCACATCGACACATGTCGCCATGGCGATGATGAGCGACAACGACATCATGTTCACGCAGATGATGATTCCGCATCACCAGCAGGCCGTAGAGATGTCGACCCTTGCCGAGACGCACACGACCAATAAGGACTTGCTCGCGCTTGCTCGCACCATCAAGGATGCCCAGACGCCCGAAATCGCGCAGATGACCACGTGGCTCACCGACGCCGGTGCACCGCTCACGATGGGTCACTCGATGGGCGATGACGGCATGCTGTCCGATGATGAAATGACCGCACTCAGTAACGCGAGCGGCACCGAGTTCGACAAGCTCTACCTCACCGGCATGATCGCGCACCACCAAGGTGCAATCGCCATGGCAAAGTCCGTCTCAACATCGTCAAATCCCGACGTCAAGGCTCTCAGCGATGCCATCATCGCAAGTCAGACGGCTGAGATCGACAAAATGACGGCAATGCTTTCAGCGCTGTAGCTAACGACGAAAAACGCCGGCAACCGCACCCGCGGTGGCCGGCGTTTTCAACTTCTAGCTAAAGTCGGGGTCCGGTTCGAAACGGTACGACACGGGCCACTGGCGACGACCCGCATTGAGCAGTCCCTTGCTCTCCTGCAGGTAGCAGAGACCACAGAGCGACTCGTACGTAACGCCACCGTCTTCATCGAGAGCAACTTGATCTCCGTCGAAAACGAACTCGCCGCGGAACTTACGCGTGTTGAAAATTGCCTTGCGGCCGCAGCGACAGATGGTTTTGAGTTCCTCGATGTCGTGCGAGACCTCAAGCAAGCGGCGTGAGCCGGGGAAAGCCACAGTCTGGAAGTCCGTGCGGATGCCGAACGCGAGAACGGGAATGTCTTCGAGCAGCGCGATGCGGAGCAGGTCATCCACCTGGGCTTCGGTCAGAAACTGGGCTTCGTCAAGAAGGAAGCACTTGATGTCGACGCCACGACGGCGCTGCACTTCTTCGCGGTGACGTTGGAAGGACGCGTACAAATCAGACTCGGGATACACGACAAAGTCAGCCTTACGCGAGACGCCGATGCGACTCATCACACCGAGGTCACCCTTGGTTTCGAGAGCCGGTTGGGCGATGAGAACGGCATGACCGCGTTCTTCATAGTTGTGAGCTGCTTGCAGCATGGCAGTGGTCTTGCCACTGTTCATCGCACCGTAGCGAAAGAAGAGCCTGGCCATCTTCTTGAGGTTCCGTTCTATTGAGCGTTGAGCTTCAGAATCCTCGCCGTCGTCTTCAACGATTCCGCCGCCAGTTTTGGCGAGTCGGAGAGCCGGGTTCCGAAACTCGGAATCATCTTCTGAATCTTGGGAGTCCAGCGCGCGAAGTCTTCAGGGAAGCACTTCTGTAGCACGTCAATCATGACCTGAACAGAGACGGATGCCCCGGGTGACGCGCCGAGTAGGCCTGCGATGCTTCCATCGGCCGATGCGACGACTTCGGTGCCGAATTGCAGCACGCCGCCCTTCTTCTTGTCCTTCTTCATCACCTGGACACGCTGACCGGCGGTGATGAGCTCCCAATCTTCGGCCTGAGCCGACGGCATGAACTGGCGAAGGTCTTCCAGCCGCTTGCCACGAGTGGCGGTAAGTTCACCAATCAGGTACTTGAGCAGATCGAAGTTGTGCACCGCAACGGCGAGCATCGGGATGATGTTGTGGAAGCGAATCGAGAGCGGCAGATCGAACCAGCTGCCCGTCTTGAGGAACTTCGGTGTGAAGCCGGCGAACGGTCCGAACAAGAGTGACGTCTCGCCATCCACAACGCGAGTGTCGAGGTGCGGAACCGACATGGGTGGAGCACCGACGGACGCCTTGCCGTACACCTTCGCCTGGTGGCGAGCGACGACGGCGGGGTTGCTTGTGCGAAGGAATTCACCCGAAATCGGGAATCCGCCGAAGCCCTTGATTTCTTTGATGCCCGCGTCTTGAAGCAGAGCGAGGGCTCCACCACCGGCGCCAACAAACACGAATTTTGCGTCGATGGTACGAGGTGTGTTGCCCACCGAGTCGCGCAGAGAGACCCGCCAACGGCGGTTACGAAGACGACGCAGACCGGTGACCGTGGTCTCGGTGCGCAGTTTCACGCCCTTCTTGGTGAGGTACGCGAAGAGCTGGTGCGTCAGAGCGCCGTAGTCAATGTCTGTTCCGGATGTGATGCGCGTGGCAGCGACGGGAACGTCGTCATGACGCTCATCCATCAGCAAGGGTGCCCAGTGTTCGATGACCGCGCGCGCCTCGGTGTACTCCATACCTTCGAAAAGAGGCTCGTTGCGAAGAACGGCGATTCGCTTGCGCATGTACTCGA
>CAZYYL010000046.1:2779-7947 GCA_964651425.1 uncultured Microbacteriaceae bacterium
CCTTCGAAAAGAGGCTCGTTGCGAAGAACGGCGATTCGCTTGCGCATGTACTCGACGTTCTTCTGTCCCCAGACGAATGTCATGTGCGGAGTCGCGTTGATGAAGGACTTCGGATCACCGATGAGTTCGTTCTCGACGAGGTACGACCAGAACTGACGCGACAACTGGAATTGCTCGTTGATTGCCACGGCTTTCGAGGCTTCCACAGAACCGTCGGGCGCTTCCGGCATGTAGTTCAGCTCGCACAGAGCCGCGTGACCAGTTCCGGCGTTGTTCCACGGGTTCGAGCTTTCGAGCGCGACGTCCGAGAGTCGTTCAAATACCTGGATGCTCCAACGCGGCTCCAGCTGCGTGATGAGTGCACCCAGTGTGGCGCTCATCACGCCGCCACCGATGAGGCACACGTCTACTTCACGAGGCAAAGTCATTCCGCTAGTTTACGGTCGCGCGCCCACTTCGGTCGGCGTCGGTGTTTCCGAAAGGTGGAAGACCGACCCGGCGACTTCGCGAGTGACTACGCGCGCTGTGCAGCGATAAGTTCGGCGATTTGTACGGCGTTGAGAGCGGCGCCCTTGCGCAGGTTGTCGTTGCTCAGGAACATCGCGAGTCCACGACCATCATCGACAGTCTCGTCCTGACGGAAGCGCCCGACGAACGTCGGGTCGGCGCCGGCCGCCTGCAACGGGGTCGGGACTTCCTCGAGTTGCACGCCGGGGGCATCGCGGAGCAGGTCTTTCGCCTCATCCGGAGTGATCGCCTTCGCGAACTCGGCGTTGATGCTCAACGAGTGACCGGTAAAAACCGGCACGCGAACACACAGGCCACTGACGAGCAAGTGCGGCAGCTCGAGAATCTTTCGGCTCTCGTTGCGCAACTTCTTCTCTTCGTCGGTCTCGTAGAGACCGTCGTCGACGAGCGCACCGGCGAGCGGCACCACGTCGAAGGCGATGGTGCGCACGTACTTGTTCGGCGCGGGGAAGCTGATGGCGGATCCATCGTGAACGAGGTCTTCGATGTTGCCCTGTTCAACCGCCGCACGAACCTGCCCTGCGAGTTCTTCAGCACCGGCAAGACCAGAACCGGAGACAGCCTGGAATGTCGTGACAGTGAGCTTGGTGAGGCCCTTCGCGCCATCGAGAACCTTTAGCACGGGCATCGCTGCCATGGTCGTGCAGTTTGGGTTCGCGATAATTCCCTTGCGGGCCTCGGCGATCGCGTGCGGGTTCACCTCGCTCACAACGAGCGGCACATCGGGGTCCATGCGCCACGCGCTGGAGTTGTCAACTACGAGTGCGCCGGCTTCCGCAAAACGAGGAGCCTGAGCGCGGCTACCGGTGGCACCGGCTGAGAAAAGTGCAACGTCAATGCCCGACGGATCTGCCTTCTCGACGTCTTCAACGACGACGTCGTGACCGCGGAATTCAAGAACGGTTCCAGCAGAACGCGACGATGCAAAGTAGCGAATGCTCTTGACGGGAAAGTTGCGCTCTTCGAGCAAGCGACGCATGACAGTGCCAACCTGACCGGTGGCACCGACGATTCCGAGGTTCAGCCCCTCGGCGGCAATCTCGGTCATCGTCCGGTCCCGGCGTGAACGACGGCGACCGTATCGGAGTCAAGACCAAAAGCGGTGTGAACGCGTTGCATCGCGTCGTTGAGCTGGTCGGCGCGCAGGATGACCGAAATGCGAATCTCTGAGGTCGAGATCATGTCGATGTTGACTCCGGCCTCATACAGAGCGGTGAACAACTGTGCTGAGACGCCCGAGTTAGTGCGCATCCCCGCGCCAACAACAGAGAGCTTGCCGATCTGGTCGTCGTAGCTGAGTTCGTCGAACCCGATCTCTGACTTTGCATCGCGAAGAGCGGCCTGTGCGGCCTCACCTTCGGCCATGGGCAAGGTAAACGAGATGTCGGTCTTGTTGTCGCCCTTGTGGCTGACGTTCTGCACAATCATGTCAATGTTGATGTTCGCGTTAGCCACAATCGTGAAGATCTGTGCGGCCTTACCTGGAACATCGGGAACACCGACGACGGTGATCTTTGCTTCGCTGAGGTCACCGGCGACACCGGTGATAATCGGCTCTTCCACTTGTTGTCCCTCCGTGGGGTTATAAACGATTGTGCCTTCGTCGTGCGTGAACGAGGAGCGTACGTGCAGAGTCACGCCGTGGCGACGTGCATATTCGGTGGCGCGGATGTTCAGAACTTTGGCGCCGTTCGCCGCAAGTTCGAGCATCTCTTCGCTCGTGATGCGGTGAATCTTGCTTGCGAGCGGAACGACGCGCGGGTCGGCCGTGAAGACACCGTCCACATCGGTGTAGATCTCACACACGTCGGCGTCGAGAGCCGCGGCAAGTGCGACGGCGCTGGTGTCCGAGCCACCACGACCGAGCGTCGTAATGTCGCCCGTGTCTTTATTGAAACCTTGGAACCCGGCAACGATGACAATGGCGCCTTCAGCCACTGCGTCTTTGAGTCGACCGGGGGTGACGTCAACGATGCGGGCGGAGCCGTGTTGGTCATCCGTGATCATGCCCGCCTGACTACCGGTGAACGAACGTGCGTCGTGACCAAGACTTCGAACGGCCATCGCCACGAGAGCCATCGAGATTCGCTCGCCGGCGGTGAGGAGCATGTCCATTTCGCGGGGCGAGGGAACGGTCGAGACTTCGTTCGCGAGGTCGACGAGTTCGTCGGTGGTGTCGCCCATGGCACTCACGACAACGACCACGTCGTTGCCCGATTCACGAGCTTCGACAATACGACGAGCAACGCGCTTAATGCTCTCGGCGTTCGCCACTGACGACCCGCCGAACTTCTGCACAATCAAGCTCACGACTGACTCTCCCGCGATTGACGAAAACGCCCAACAGGGCACGGAATCAAAAAGATTGAGTCGATTCTACCGGCAGGCAGAAGGTGGCTTAGACCGAGCGGCGACCCTCGAAGGCGCGACCAAGGGTGACCTCGTCGGCATATTCGAGATCGCCACCAACGGGGAGTCCGAACGCGAGGCGCGACACTTTGACTTCAATCGCGGCGAGTAGGCGGGTGATGTACGTCGCCGTCGCTTCGCCCTCCATGTTGGGGTCGGTCGCGATGATGACTTCTTGCACGGTGCCGTCTTGCAGACGAGTGAGCAACTGGCGGATGCGCAGATCGTCGGGTCCGATGCCATCGATGGGGCTAATCGACCCGCCGAGCACGTGGTACAGACCGCGGAACTCGCGCGTGCGCTCGATGGCGACGACGTCCTTCGCTTCTTCGACCACGCAAATCAGGGTCGGGTCACGACGCGGATCACGGCACACACTGCAGCGCGCTTCTTCGCCGACGTTTCCACAGATTTCGCAGAACTTGACCTTTTCACGCACGTCGAGCAGCACTTGCGCAAGGCGAGACACATCGAACGTCTCGGTTTGGAGAATGTGGAACGCGATGCGCTGCGCCGACTTCGGGCCGATACTGGGGAGGCGGCCGAGTTCGTCGATGAGTTCCTGAACGATTCCGTCGTACACGGGTTAGCTCTCGTCGTCGAGCATGGGCGATTCAAATTCCGGTTCGGCGGATGCTCCGCCCGCGGTCGGCTCCGGTGTCGCAGTTTCTTCGCTCAAAAATGTTGCGCCGAGCACCTCGCGCACCAGGGACTCACCGTAGCGAGTGCTCTCCGGTTCGTCATCCGGTTCGGGCGCCGGGGTTGGTGACTGTGCCGAAGTGGGGGCGGATTCCGCTGCCGGCGCTTCGGCAGTCGGCGCCTCGTCGGCGAACGCGGGTTTCGACTTTGCGCCCGGGATCTGCACTGTCGCCCAGCCGTCGCCGTCTGGGTCGATGGTCGCCACGGTGGGTGGTGCGGTTGTGGGAATGACTTCGGTGTCAGGCAGAGGGGCGTCGACGGGTTGCGTGCGCGTGCCCTCAACCGAAAGGCGGAACTTCGGACTCACTCCGAGCGTGTCGTGAATGGCAAGTCGCGTGATTTCGTGCACTCCACCGGGCACCCCCTGTTGCGGGCGGAACGATGCTGCGTCGGACTCGCGCGCGAAAACAAGCGTGAGTACACCGTCCGTAAATTCGCGAACCTCGGCCGTCGAGACGACCATCCACGCGGTGCGCTTTGCTTTCTCGATGTGTTCAAGGATGGTGGGCCAGTGTTCTTTCATGACCGCGGTCGTGACCTCGCCGGTGAAGACCGGCGTCGGGGCGGCGGGCACGGGCGCCTTCGCAACCGAAGCAGAAGTCGGCACTTGGGCTGCAGTCTGACCCGCGGTCACCGGTGAGTCGGCAGACTCGACGAGCAGGCGCGCAATCATGAGCTCGAGGTGAAGACGTGGTGATGTCGCACCCGACATTTCCGAAAGAGCTGCGTTCACCACGTCAGCCGCATGCGAGAGCTGGGCGCTGGACATCTGCCTCGCCTGCGCCAGCAGCGCCAAAAGCTCGTCCTGGGGAATCCCGCGCAGAACGGCCGACGCCTGCGCGCCCGTCGCCGAGACGATGATGAGATCCCGGAGTCGCTCGAGCAGGTCTTCAACGAACCGGCGCGGGTCTTGGCCGGTCTGAATGACTCGGTCGGCGGCCGCGAATGCGGCGGCAGAGTTACGCGCGGCAAGCGCATCCACAGTTTCATCAAGCAGCGCGCTGTGCGTGTACCCGAGCAGCGACACAGCACGTTCATAGGTGACCGAGTCGCCCTCGGAACCGGCGATCAACTGGTCGAGAACGGAGAGCGTGTCACGAGCCGAGCCACCACCGGCACGAACGACGAGCGGAAGCACACCGGCGTCGACCTTGACGCCCTCGGTCTCACACATCTTCTCGATGTACTCGAGCATGGTTGCCGGCGGGATTAGCCGGAACGGGTAGTGATGCGTGCGCGAGCGGATCGTGCCGATGACCTTCTCAGGTTCAGTCGTCGCGAAGATGAACTTGACGTGCTCGGGTGGCTCTTCGACGAGCTTGAGCAGGGCGTTGAATCCCTGCGGGGTCACCATGTGTGCCTCGTCGAGGATGAAGATCTTGTACCGGTCACGGGCGGGCGCAAAGGCGGCGCGTTCGCGAAGTTCGCGCGCATCATCCACACCGTTATGGCTGGCTGCGTCGATTTCGACGACGTCCATCGAGCCACCACCGTCGCGCGAAAGTTCGACACAACTCGGGCAGACACCACAC